>CALDQI010000506.1:0-4012 GCA_937911635.1 uncultured Pseudomonadota bacterium
CGTCATACCAACAATATTTTTGGCGAACTCACGAATCATATATGAACCAGGGATCCACGTCGGTAACGACAATACCTGACCGTCAACGTTTGGTTCCTCTACAAAGAGGGTCACGGTAAAAATATGTGCAGATGGATTAGAGGGATTCAATGTATATTGAACAGTCATGGGGCTCCACGGTAATTGATGGACAAATGGGGTTAGGAAAATTTATCACATTCCCAACCACAGCGCCCAAAGAAACTGAGGGACGCCATCTCCCCTATCAGTCCGCCCGAAACAAAAAGAAGGACACCCTGTTCGTATCATCACAGGCTATCAGTCCAGAATCCGGAAGGACACACAACTTCGAGGCCAAAGGCATTTCCAAGGGATACCGAGCGACCTTCTTGCGCTGAAAATCAATTGATACAAGACCATTATTGCCCTGACAAACCAATGTTCTAGAGTTGGAGGCGATGGACCGAACCTGTTGAAAAGACCATACGTCATCCAATCGTATATCCGCAATGACGACATATTCTTCAAGTGTTGCATCCCATTCAAGCCAAGCGAGATGATCCCCCTCTCCCATGACGACATACTCATCCGATTCACTCATGGCCATTGGAAGACTCAATCCTTGAATCGTATCGTACTGACGAGTGAGTTTCAGTCCCCACAGGTCCAATTTATCCATGAGTCTCAGTCCGTTTTCAGTTCTGGCTAGATCCAAAATTGATTCAATACGATTGACATCATCGACAGATAGGTCCGTATGAAACCCCATTCCAAAGATCACTCCCCCCGTGATTGTCGACCAAACCCCCAGTGTGGCTCCGTCACAGGCCATAATGCGATGTCCGTCGGCACTAAGGGCTATGGTGGGTGTACTTCTAAAACGGGCAGCTATCTCCAACCGTTTCTCACCTGTATCCTCCCACAAATGGATCTGTTGATTGCTCCACCCCGCGATCTTACCCGCTCGATTCGTGAGAACTTGCAAACTGTGGTCCAACTCTGTCAACTCCTGATGCACCTGAAAGAGTACATCCCAGCGATATAGCCCTCCTGATCTAGTAGAGATTAGTACCTGAGCAGCCTCATCGATGCACACAAAGTCAATCAATGAATTGACACTCCAGAACGGTCCTTCCTCCCCAGTATTGGTGTCCCAAGTTCGAATCCCTTCTCTACCTACATCCAGTAACCATTGTCCATCTTTGGTTGCAATGAGTCCAATTCGTGTGGCATCCATCCTCGGCTTTGGGTACACCTCAAGTGTCACTTTACGCTGTAAGGAAGGCAATCTATAATCAAACATCAGTCCTTCACATTGCCTAGACATCTCTTCCCAGCCATAGTCTTGACATCGCTCTCTCCACAGAACCAGAAACCGATATTGTGTGGACATCTCTGCCCAATTTTGAACCTGCAATGCCGTCTGGTGTATCGCTTGTATCAAAACTCGATTGGACAGAGACTCTCCAGCAGACTGTAGTTCACGAATAATTGCCGGAAACCCGATGTTTTCAACCGCTTCTTCGAGAATTTCAACATCCCAATAAGCGTGTCTATCTGACAATGCCAAGTCGACCAATGAACGTTGAAACAAGAGTTGGTACTCTTGATTGATCGCATGTACGCGCTCTGTGAAAATAGACATGGATGTCGTCATAATTCAACCTCCGTCCACAACTTAGACTCACGAGACCGCTGGTGCATCCACTCCAATTTTGCGCGTTCGATTTGTTCATGCACGGCCTTCTTTAGAACGTAAAATGGGTCCCCATACTGAGATTCACACTGTCCACATTGTTGAAAGAGCTGAAACAACTCCCCTTCCTGTTCCTTTGCAATGCGTTTGGTGGATAGCTCAATCAAATTGTTCAGCTGAGCCATTCTACGAATTAGACGAATTAAAACATCCACCGTATCTTCATCTTCAGCATCCATAATGGGAGGTCGATTTAACAACTCCTCAAGAGCCGCAATGTCTTGTCTTTGATACGCTTCGTTGATCTCAATCATGATCTCGGTACGCTGTACTTGAGCTTCAGGGTCATTCACCAGGTCCGGATGGTACTTTTTCACCAGTGTTCGGTACAATTCCTTCGCAGTCTTGGTGTCCTGACTTTTAACCTTCGGCATCGGATCACCATGACCGCTGGTGCGTTGATGTCGACGTCCCCATTCCTCTCTAGCTTCAGCAATCGAGCTGGCGGACCATTCAAATGGATCTTCCGGAATGGGTCGGTTGCCATCTCGAACGTCCCTGAGGCGATCAATAACCAGTCCCGTACAGGCCAAACGAAGATTCCATCGATCAAGTTTGGCGTATAATGGTCCCATCTCTGCCAGATATTTCTGCTGGAAGGCCTCTACCTCCATACAGTGATTTGCAAACTCAGATTCAATGGACGTCAATTTCTCTTCTAAGGCATCCACTTGCTGTTGTTTTTGAGAGATTTCTATTTCTTCTGGTGTCATACGTTCTCAATTTGGTTGCTTATTTGTACCATACATAACGGATTTGTGATTGACGTTGTACAAGGCACAATGTTCTGTCATCGGTTAGGTTTGAATACTCTGTCTATCTCTAGCCACAACCCTTCACCTCTTCAAATTTGTATGGACAACTGGCTTCAACAATCTCCGATTCGTTATCACTTGTTGCTGTGGATGTGTTTGGTACTGCTCTGGGGAACGAGTATTCACCCAGAGACAATCACCTTGGACACGGAATGGCTCATTGTTCACAATCCTATACTATCCGTTCACTCTTTGGATTCATTCTCTAAACTATGGCTTGATCTGTCTGTGGGTACAAGACTGACTCTTGGTGCGGAATATCTACCCATTCGAGATTTAACAGTCTGGTTCGACTGGTGGTTGTTTGGAGAATCGTGGGCTGGTCATCATCTGCATTCATTATTGTGGTATGGCGCTTCTTGTTCTCTGTTGTGGAGCATCAACCAAACATTATTTCCCCGAACATCCATAGTTTGGCTCGGTACATTGATGTTTATGGTACACCCTACGCATGTAGAAAGTGTTGTTTGGCTGGCATCTAGAAAAGATGTCGTATCTCTAACCTTCCTTCTTCTGTCAATTCGACTGTACCTCGATCAGAAATCAACATGGCTGATTGGGCTGACTGCTCTACTAGCCTATTGGTCGAAAAATACAGCTATTGTGTTGGGCCCACTGCTTGTTCTCCTTAGTATCTGTCATCACAAAGAGTCTCTACTCAACTGGCGATGGTGGCTCCAATGGATTCCAATCGCCATTCCATTGGCCGGAGGATTGTGGTTGACCTTAAAGATTGGAGCCTCGGTGTCTATGTTCGCTGAACCGAGAGGAACAAACGCAATCGAAACACTGAACATCGCCAGTCAAACGTGGTGGCAGTACACCTCAATGCTGCTATACCCGACCAGTCTTTCATTGTTCTATGTTGAACCCGTTGTAGAATCATGGAGTCACCTCAATGTCCTAGCCGGATTCACCATCGGTCTTTGTATTATTGGTGGTGCCATATTCGCCTTTTCCAGACACGGAATCTTGACTCTATCCTTGCTCACCATTCCACTCGGCTTACTCCCCGTATCACAGATCACCCCCATCCAAAATCTAATGGCCGATCGATACCTACTGATTCCAAGTATTGGACTGACTTGGCTCACCCTTGTACTGTTTCAATATCTCCAGCCAAAATTTTCCAGATCATGGATGCTGTTGGTTTTATGGGTTCTTGCACTGAGTCCCGTCACATTCAAACGGCTTCAGGTCTTTCAAAATGACATACGCTTATGGACCGATGTCACAGTAAAACAACCCGCTGAAATTCGTGGTTGGACTACGAAATTCGTGGTTGAGCGTGGTTGAGTTGGTTGTACTATGAGCACGCCAACTTGCAACTAGTACGCGCTTTATGCCGTGGTTGTACCATGAAATTCGTGGTTGGACATAAGAAATTGGAAACCAAGCATCATCGTAGTGCTCTGTGTTTTTTCTCTACGATTATTTATTA
>CALDQI010000507.1:0-3104 GCA_937911635.1 uncultured Pseudomonadota bacterium
GGCTTGAACGTTGGTATAAATCGTCAAAAGAGGAAGGACTTTCTGTTCTTGAAGATTTGCGGAAATGTGTTCAGCAGGCAGCAAACGCATTTGGAACAGGAATCATTCGTTTCAGTGCAGGAAATCAAGAACTCCGAGATCGGCTTCGAAATGATGCTGGGCTCAAAGATGAACTTCAACGAGAAATCATGCGATACATGTACAAGTTAATTTTCCTCTTTGTGATGGAAGACCGTGATTTACTTCTTCGTAAAAGTGGAGAACAGAATTTCGATTCGGATGTTGAATTAGGGAGGAAACGGTACACACTTGGCTACTCTACACAGCGTCACCGAAACGTCATCACATCGATTAAAGGGGATGAGCATAACAATTTCTTCGAAGAAGTAAAGGTTGTCCTCAAGTCCCTTTACAAAGGGGAATCACGACTAGCTCTTCCAGCTTTGGGATCATATCTTTTCAGTGATGAATCAACGCCAATGATTGACAATTCAACCATTCCAAACTCAGATTTTCTCAAAACTTTATTTCATCTTTGCACGTTTAAGAAAAAAGATGGACCCAGGCAAAGAGTCCATTGGAAGACTCTTCGAGAAACAGAACTTGGAAGCGTGTATGAAAGCCTTCTCGAATTACGTCCAGATATTGATTTGGACAATGGTTCGTTTACCCTCATATCTGAAGCAGGAAATGATCGAAAATCTTCAGGTAGCTACTATACGCCTTCTGAATTAGTGGATCACCTTGTTACTACGACCATTGATCCTCTATTGAAAGAAGCCAAGAAAATAGCTCATAAATCATCCGACAATCCAGAAGAACGTCAGACGATAGCCATTGAATCTATTTTGAAACTGACAGTATGTGACCCTGCTTGTGGCTCAGGCCATTTTCTTGTTGCAGCGCTTGAGCGTATAGCGATGGAACTTGCCCGAATTGAGACTGGTGAACATCACCCTGGTCTAACATTCATCCGGAAATGGAAACGCCTTGCTTCGAGTCGCTGTATTTACGGAGTTGACCTCAATCCTTTGGCTGTTGAATTATGTAAAGTAGCCATATGGATGGATACATATGATGGTACTAATCCTCTGAGTTTCCTTGATGGACATATTCGGCACGGTAACTCATTACTTGGACAACGTCTTGAAAACATGGGATTAATTCCAGATGATGCAATTCCAAAAGCTTGGATTGAGCAGAGGAAATTACATCGTAAATTCAATCGAGACCAAATAAAAATGGCGACTAAAGATGCTGAATTAAAACTCAAGAAAATCCAAAAAGAGTACGGAAAACGAAAGCAACGATCTAAGCAAGGACTCGATTCTGATGTTGAACTACCCTCCGAGAAGTTCTCTGTTGATGAATTAAAGGAAAAAATGCAACAACTCAAGAAAATCCAAAAAGTGTATGGTGAGCGAAAGCGAAGATCCATTCAGCAAGGGCTCAGCAAATTTGTTGAACTTCCTCAAGACGTTGTTTCTGATGAAGAATTGATAGAGAAGATGAAACAACTCAAGGAAATCCTAACACAGTCTGATAAACTAAGATCAATATCAGGGGAAATGGGACTCGAATCATTTGATTTTGAAATTCCAGAAGATTGGAAATCAGATGAAGAATTGAAAGAAGAGATGCAACAACTGAAAAAGTCGATTGAAGACAAGGATACCAAGAAACTGTTACCTCCTGAAATTATATGGTCGACGGTTGACCTGCCGAGCGTTATTGAAGACATTGCAACTCAACAAGCAGAACTTACCCTCATGAGCGAATCTACTCTTGAGGAAGTGCAAGAAAAATCAAACAAGTTACAACGTCTGGTAAATGACGGGCGCTCAGGCTGGGCGAAAGAAGTTCTAGATGCATCCATGGCAATGTGGTGGTGGCCAGATCCTGATGTCGATGAGTTTGGTCAAATGATGGCTGACCCGCCAGTGCCACTAGCATCAATGGAACTCAACCGATATGCAACATGGCTTGCTTACGAGTACGAGATTGAAGACGACGTCCTCGCTAACCCTGCAAACACAAACCACAACTTTGCTGGAGAAGATGTTCGTTTCAGACTAATTCGTGCCCATACAGAGCGCATTGCCGGTGAACAATCCTTCTTCCATTGGGAATTGGAATTTGCTGAAGTGTTTTTCAACGAGGAGTGAGGTGAATAAATGGGAGGTTTTTCTGCAATCTTAGAGAATCCACCTTACGTCAGGGCTGAAAGAATGGAGCGGGTTCACAGAGACTATTTCATGTCTGTCTATAATGCCAAAGGACGCTACGATCTTTATTCCATATTTTGTGAATTGAGTTTGGAGATTTGCAATCATCAAGGATATGTCTCCCACGTAACTCCATCAGCAATATGCTCAAAATCAAATGCCAAAGGGGCTCGGGAGAAAATCCTCTCTATGTCTAGTATTGTTTGCATATTTGATGGATCTGGTAAAAAAATATTCAAAGGTGCATCTGTGGACACTGTTGCTATTACGGTGAAAAAAACTAGTTCCAAGGACACGTTCATTGTTTTGAATAATGATTTTTCTAAACGAGGAATAGTCGCACAAACATCATGTGAATTACTTGGAGGAGTTTTCCCCCTCAATTTTGACGAAAAGGTAATGCTCAAATGGACTCAAATAATGATCGCACATCCTCAAGTCGGAGACTTTTACAGTGTCATGAATGGCTTAGTTGGCCACCATCCTGAAACTGGAGAAGGAGTTGCAAGGTTGGTAAGTTCCAGTTCAGATATAGCTGAAGCGAGACCTTATGTTGAAGCAAAGGAACTATCGCATATGGATTTGAGCCCCAAAAATAGTAGATTTATCTCTTATTTACCAGAAGAAATGCATAGACCGAGGAAACCCGAACTATTCGAATCTTGTAAAATAATGATTCCAGCAATTCAGGACAGAGAATTCCTAATTTCATACCACGATTCAAGTAATTTATACTGCAATCACACTATGATTCTGATCAATTCTCTTGAGAAAAATGGAAATCTAATCGGATTATTTTGCTGGCTAAGAACAAAACATGTAATTGAATTTTTGAAGAACATAAGACTCGTAGGCAACGGAATAAATCCTGCAGACATT
>CALDQI010000508.1:0-4229 GCA_937911635.1 uncultured Pseudomonadota bacterium
AGGATCACGAAAAAAGCTTGGTGTGAAAGCCAGGTTAGAGTCGTCGCCATCCTCGTCGGGTTCTTCAATGAAGGATTCAATATGAAATGAGGCGTACGCATCGCCGATTGTAGAAGGGCTATATCCAATGTCGATGTTCAAACGACATCCTGGGAAAAGTAAGAAGTCTCCTTGTGCAAGATTAGGGGACCAGTCTTCCTCCTCTCTCACCTCCAGTACCGTAGGATCTTCACAAACGATGGTTTCCGGATAGTAAATTAGGGCGAAATTATTTTCAAATCCTTCGGCTTCGATCGAAATGGGATGGAGTCCCATTGGCAACTCGCCCTGATTGGTCACCGTGATCGTACGATAAACCGTATCTCCCCAATCAACTTCACCAAAATTGACATCTCTGTTGGAGATGGAAATTGTCGGAAGTAGAGTTTCGATTTGGGTTACTTGGGTTTGACAACCCGTACCAAGAAGAAGAAAACTCAAGAGGTTGAACATAGATGACTCCGTGTGCGTCGAGTGTGATGACTCGCAGTTGGGATTGCGCTATTTACAATGCAGTGTTGTACTTTGACGGCTATAGAACCATCTCCTACACTCATTAACTTATCACAATAATGTACACTTTTTCCCATTTCAATGCAAGGAATGATGATGTTGCGTTTATCTTCTCATCACGGTCAGAGATTTTGGAGACAATCCGAAAGAGGCGGGTAGGCGTCCTGACAACTCTCCATCGAGATCTATTTGTACAGTAGTGCCTCGAGTTGGCGCGGCATCTACTTGAATGGTTTGCCCTACGATGGATCCTTCAATTTTGTGAATGTCATCGGTGTACAGTTTCGGAATGTGTATCAACTGACTTGCAACAGATAATTTGGGGAGTACACGTAAATGCAACTGACCGTCTCCCAAAGCACTTTTGGGCGCGACTTGCATCCCGCCACCACAAAACGAAGCATTGGCAATAAAACAAGAGAGCAACTCGCCTTTCCACACGTTGTCTAGACCCTTTTCACTTGTCCATTTCATCTGAACCTTAGGGGGGGTATATGTAAAAGTTGTGTGTAGAGTAGCATTGAGAAAGGTTACTCGGCCGCCAAAGCGTTTGCTCCATCGATTGGTCTTTTCTGCAACTTCCCCGTTGGCTCCAAATCCAGCCACATTTACAAAGAAAAGCGACTGTGTACCATTGTCTGTAGTAACGGTTGCGGTGCCGATGTCGATGGTTTGTTTTTGACCTTTGGCCGCGATGGCGATCGCTTTATCAATGGATTTGGGGATGTCTAGAGACTTTCGAAAGTCCCCACCGGTACCAAATGGAATGAGTGCCAACGTTGGCCGAGTTTCCTTGGGAATGAGCATCAAACCGTTGACCACTTCATGGCAAGAACCGTCTCCTCCGATTGCCGCAACGATATCAAAGCCTTCTTCGGCTGCCTTTTGAGCAAGGGCTGTTGCGTGTCGTGGTCCAAGTGTCTCCCAGATGGTCCAATCGGTAAAGTGTTTGGCAAGAGCCTGTTCAATTGTATGCTTTTCTCTGCCGGCTTGACCGTTTCCAGCTGTTGGGTTCAAAATGGCGCAAATAGATTGTTGTGTTGGCATGGCGTATCATTCGAAGGAGTAAAGTTGGCTCTATCTATATCTCTTTACACAATAATTGTCGACGGATTGATGTGTCATGGCTACAGAAATGCGGAATGTTTAGAAGGATGTAAGGATATCATTTGGATGCAGTAGGCTTGAAAAAACTGCATGCATGTCTATTAAATGAGATAGAAGACACACAAGAGCATCATTCGTCCGTTGGAGTACGCTATGTCTTTTCCGAGCCTACATATTAGATCAACATCTCTCGATGCGCAGGGAAGTTTTGCTGAAGCCCAAGCCAGTTTTTTAACGCCGGATAAAGAATCGATAGCAGAACTAGATGCATTGTTAAAAGAGAAAAATGTGGGTGTGGTCGCACACTTTTACATGGATGCTGAGTTGCAAGGTGTGTTGTCTGCGTGTACACATCCGCACATTTTTGTAGCAGATTCATTACTGATGGCAGACCATGCGGTAACCATGGCTGAGGCCGAGGTGGCTTCGATTATTGTTTTGGGTGTGGATTTCATGAGTGAAAATGTGAGGGCAGTACTGGATGCTGCGGGACATACAGATGTCCCTGTCTACAGAGTCGATGAACGAGAGATAGGTTGCTCTTTGGCTGAGGCTGCTGAAAGTCGAATGTATCAAGCTTGGCTTCAACAGTGCAGTGAACTTGAGCATGCTGTGCATGTGGTGTATATCAATACGTCTCTTCGATCAAAAGCGATTGCCCATCAATTTTTGCCCACCATAACCTGCACATCTTCCAATGTGTTACAAACCATCTTGCAGATCAGCGCTGAAAAGCCAGAAACCCAGATATGCTACGGTCCAGATACCTACATGGGGCGCAATTTAGAAGTGATGTTGACGCAGATTGCTGAAATGGATGATTCTACTATTCAATCAGTGCATTCCGATCACAATCGAGAGAGTATACAGCGAGTTTTGTCTCAGTTTCGCTACTATAAGCAGGGTAATTGTGTAGTTCACCACATGTTTGGTGGCAGTGTAGTAGAAAAGGTCGCGACAGAATATGCAGATGCCTATCATACGGCTCATCTGGAGGTTCCAGGCGAGATGTTTGAACTAGCGGTGGATGCTCAGCGTCGAGGTCGAGGTGTTGTTGGGTCTACATCCAATATCTTACAGTTCATATTGCGCAAGGTAGACGAGGCCGTAGAAATCGATAGCCCTGTACGGATTCCAGTAGTACTCGGTACAGAAGCGGGAATGGTGACTGCAATTGTACGCCAGGTTCAAGCCAAACTGCAACAATACGATCGCGATAACATCACCGTTGAGGTGATATTTCCCGTGTCTTCTGAAGCTGTAGCTCAAGACGATGCGTTCGGTATCATTCCAGGCGTAGCCGGAGGCGAAGGGTGTTCGACCGCTGGAGGATGTGCGACCTGTCCGTATATGAAGATGAATACCCTGGATGCGATGACGGATCTGATAGCCAAAACAGGCGACATCTCAGCCTTGAGCGGTTATGAGCCAGAAAAGTATGCTGAATCACTTGATGGCCGTACAATAGCAGAAGTGGGTGGGGAACCCATTCTCTTCATGCGACATTTTCAGAAACATGGAGAGATGGACCCGAAATTACTGGATATGATTGATTAATGATGGGCTGATTGATTACCCACATTGGGTATCAATATCACAATACGATCCGTTGAATCCACCTTCAATGATGAGTCCACCCTCTAGCTCCATCCAGTAGTAGCCGGTGTATTCAGTGTCCGAATTCCACTCACCGTCGAATGTAACTGTAATTTCTCCGTCAATGGCTGTTGTATATTCATTTTCTCCTGTGTATAAGAGTCCCGAACCGCTTGTCAGAGATACAGGGGCATCCGACTCCATGCTCTGGTTTTCCCACAGTTCAATTACCACTCCGAAGTCATCGTTTACTGTGCCTAGGCATTCCTCTTGAGACTCGAGTCCGATGACAAAACGGATGGCCTCTCCATCTGCAGGTCCACATGATGGGGTAGAAAAGGCATCACCGTCTGGTCCATCGTTTGAAATATGGATGTGACCAGAGTCTTCTTCTTTTTCTTTATTGCCACAGGCCAAAAGAGTTGTCAGTAGTAAAGTGTACATACAATGCTCCGTTGATGATATTGATGAATCGATGATTTGTACATTGGGTTATATTGCAAATGTTATGCCAAGATTAAGGCCTGGACTTTTGTACAAATGATTTCCATTGTTTGATCCAAAGATGTCTGGCAATCGAAGGGAATATCAATTCAAGCCACCATAGGAATCGAACGTAGAATGGGAAGATAATCCATTGTCTATCGCCATCTATACCCTTCTGTATCTTTTGCGCGGCTTCCTGAGCGGTCATCATTGACTTGGTATCTGGAAGCATGCTTTCTTTATCGACTCCGATGTAGGTGGCATTGTCAAAGAGTGATGTCTGAATAAAGCCTGGGCAGACCAAATGAACGGACACTCCTGTATCTTGCAATTCAACCATTAAGGTTTTGGAAAACCCGACGATAGCATGTTTACTAGTCGCATAGGCGATACCCGATGGTGCGGGGAGAATCCCAAACATACTCGCTATATTGATCACTTTACCAGATTGTCGTTCGATCATTCCGGGCAAGAAGTGATTGGTGATG
>CALDQI010000509.1:0-8871 GCA_937911635.1 uncultured Pseudomonadota bacterium
AATTGATGGTGTACTTCGATTCCCACCAGGTTCCCATCCCCACAATACGAGGGGGTCATGAGCAACGTGAAGATACAACTGATCCAGCGTTTTATGACCGTTTTGTTCGGGATCTTTGAGCTGAGCACACAATGCCTGCGGTGTTCTATCTTCAAATATGAGCGGCATCTCAACTTCGGGTAAATGCCAATTGGGTGCTCCTGGCGGCCCACCTTTTACACCGTAACCCTCGGAGTTTTTTGTCTGATGACAAGTTGCGCACTCCATTCCCGCTTCCGTGCTGGCGCGGGTGACGTTCATTGCATGGGGCACCGATGCATCTGTTTGTAGTGGCGCATCCCCACTCGGATGACAGTTCAAACATCGAGGATGTTGAAGGACTGTATACACGTCTTGAAACGCATTGATACCTTCTGCTATTTGCTCAGCAGACATCTCTACTCCTGAAGATTCTTCGGGAATCCTTGATTCTCCCGCCCAAGAAACAACACTGATGAACAGTCCAGCCCCAGCCCAACATCCTCTTTTCATTGAGTCACCCCACTTTTGGACACTCGCTCTAGGGTATCAGACACATGTTCATTCCACGCATCTTGAAGGGGCATCTTCGTAAGACGCACACCCGTAGCGGTAAAGATGGCGTTTGATACAGCTGCATTGATTGGTGGAAGGGCAACCTCTCCGATTCCCGTTGGCTTATTGTCTGAAGGCAACAGAATGGATTTAATTTCCGGTGTTCTATGCATTCGAAGGGCTGGAAACCCATCAAAATTTCTTTGCTGAACGACACCATCCACAAACTCAATTTTCTCGGTCATCATTGAGAGTCCATAGATGATTCCACTCTCAATTTGAGCCCGAACCACATCCGGATTGATTACCAAACCGCAATCCACCGCACACGTAACGTGACGAACGACTATCTGATTGTTGACAATCCCCGCCTCTACGACCTGCGCTACAACCGATCTTGCAAACTCACTCACCGCAATACCGCGTCCCCAACCTTTTTCAATCGGCATACCCCAATCACTGTTCTGTACAACTGCATCGAGTACGGCTAAATATCGTGGATGTTCAGATAGCAGCTGACGCTTGGTTTCAAGAGGATCTCGCCCACCGATGTGTGTCAAGTGATCGATGAATGTCTCCATGATGAACGTAGAATAGGAGTGCGCCACCGATCGCCAAGCCGTAACGGGTACATTGACGTGAATTGGAGAGAATTCATACCGATAGTTGGGAAAGGCGTATTTACAGGTGGCCAGATCCCCACCTTCAAAGAGCCCCATCAGGCTGGTATTGCTCAGATATCCCGTTGCCGCATACGCCAATTTTCGCCGCATTTTTTCGGGAATCAATTTTGGGAATGCAACATCCAGCTGCTCCCCCATCTCAGGAAACAACAGCTGAGAAACCAAATGACTACGGACCGCAATGATATCTCCATCCTTGTCGATCACACCAGCCATTCTACAAGCACCTTGCGGCCTATAATAGCCCATCGTCATGTCGTCTTCCCGACTCCAAGTCACCTGAATCGGAACGCCTGGTTTCAAAGAGGCCAGCTGTGCCGCCTCTAAAACAAAGTCTATGCAGGCTCGGCGTCCAAAGCCTCCCCCCAACATGGTCATCTCAACTTCAATTCTGTCCTTGGGGATTCCAAAATACCCATGAATGGTCATCGCAACCATCGTGGGTGCCTGTGTCGGAACCCAAACCTTTGCACTGTCGGCTGTCATGAGCACCGTACAGTTTTGAGGCTCCATCGTCGCATGACTCAGATAAGGATACTCATATTGCAATTCAATGCTCGTGGTATCCTCCTCTTCGAAGACCTTCTCTACATTGCCTACATTTTTAACTCTGTGCGAACCTGGTCCCTTTGAATAGGCTCTTGCGACGTCTGCCAAGTCCGCTGTATTCAACCCTTTGACACGACCACCAGTCCAGTTTACTTCTACCAATCGAGCTGCCCGCTTAGCCTGCCAATATTTTTTCGCCAATACCGCAACTCCACGTTCAAACGATACAACATCCAAGACTCCTGGTTCTTTCAAAGCCGTGTCAGCGAAGACCGTCTCTGCACGCCCCCCCATTACTGGTGACCGAAGTACATACGCACACACCTTATCCACCATCTGAACATCCGTACCAAATATTGCGCTACCGGTAGACTTCGAGAGTGCATCGACACGTCGCTGTCCCTCTTTACCAATCACCGAAAAATCTTTAGTTGATTTCAACGGTGGATCTGTTGGAACCGGTTGCACAACCGCCAGTGAAACAAGGTCACCATACGGAAGGTGCTTCGCAGAATCCACATGATGAATGGAACCTTGCTTGGCGATGCATTCTTCTACTCGTACGCCCCATTTGACGGCAGCGGCTGATCTCAACATCTCTCTCGCGGACGCTCCAGCCCTGCGTACAGGTAAAAACAACCCAGCGGTAGACATCGAACCGCCAGTCAGTTGCATACCGAACCCGGATTTGTGAGCTTGGACCACTTCGATTTGATCCAGCGATACTTCCAGTTCTTCTGCCATCAAAGTCGCCGTCCCCATTAATACCCCTTGCCCCATCTCCGAATACTTTGAAGCCACCAAAATCTTTCCTGTCGGCTCAATACGCAAAAACAAGCTGGGTTCAAAGATGCCTAGGCGCACAAAAGTATCTTCTAAGTCTTGACTGTTCAATCCGGTACAGCCGGTTGCATTGGCTCCCAATACCAATGCTCCTGTACCCGACCCGAGCAGTTGTAGAAATGAACGCCTATCGATCATCGTCACCTTACTCATCAAGCCCCTCTTTCGAAGCAGATTTAAGTTCGTCTTTCATCCAATTAGCCGTTCGATGTATCGCTCTTCGAATCCTAGGATAGGTTCCGCATCGACACAAGTTTGCCGACATCACAGCATCGATATCTGAATCGGTCACCTCTCCTCGAACCTGAATGATCAAGGCAAGCGCACTCATGATCTGACCCGACTGACAATAGCCACACTGTGCGACATTTTCTTCCACCCAAATCTGCTGAATGGCATGCAGACTTCCGTCTGGAGCAAGCAACCCCTCTATTGTTGTTACTTCTCTATCTTCAACGGCACTGACTGGTGTGACACAAGATCTCCGAGCACGACCATCGACGTGAACTGTACAGGCACCGCACAAAGACTTCCCACACCCGAACTTGGTTCCAGTCAGCCCCAATTCCTCACGAAGCACCCACAGAAGAGGAACATCGGAGGGAACATCAACCGACTCTACTTTTCCATTGACCCTTACAGAGACCACATCCCCTCCATGCGTGTATTTCTATGCACTTACTCTTCTCCTGTTCTAGGCTTATAGCCGATTTGTTGAGGAAACCTTAGGCTCACCCCCAGCTGATGCACCGTAGATAGATCTTCTGATTCTGGCCAAAACCCCACGCGATAATACATGGTTCCAATTCCAAGGTTCAGCAGGGTTCTCACCTGAGCCCCTACTTCTGGAGTTCCTTCTATCTCCTGCCGAACGCTGATACCACCATCGACGGCAACCACTAGAAGCCCCACTCGAGGTCCAACCGTAGACGAAAATCCGCCCAACCCGGAGTCCCACAACACATCTCCTGAAAGACCGACCAATCGATTCCCATTCACCCGAGAAACAGCAGTCTCCAGTCCGACAAAACCGCCATTCTGAGACGATACAGACAATCCACTCGTAGCGCCCAAAGATACAAACACTCTCGGTCTAACACCAACCTCAAAAGCATCCACGTTGAGATGTTGGGTGGACGACTGTATAGGGCCATCTGCGGATTCACGTCCAAATGCCATATTCACCAGCAGCAACAACCACATGCCTGACCCCTTACGATTTGATTGCCCATCAAAATATCTGTATGCTCACCATGTACGTATAGGATAAAATAGACACATGTTCTACTTGTACACCGTAATTTTGTTGCAAACTCTCGCTTGTCGCCACAAGATCGAGATAGAGAGTGCCCCATATGGTGCGGATGTATACTGGAAAGAGGAGAGTCTTGGTAAAACCCCAATGGAGTATACCTTTTGGTGGTATCCGGGACGACGCATTCCGATCACGGTCCAGTATTTTGGCTATCGGACCAGTATACTCGACGTACATCGTTCGATATCGCCGTTGATCATCGCTGATGATATCATACATGTCCGTGTAATGCGATTGCTCGGATTAAAGCCCCGCAATGTTCACAGCGCTGTTCTCGTTCCGGAACATGGACCGGCTGGCACATGGACACCAGAGGACGCACAATCCTTTCAATAACGTCCGGGGTTTCTCACGGTTTAATATGGGCTATGAATATTGAACCACAATACAAGCCCTAAAGTAGACATGTCCATATTCATCGATATTCTGATCGGTAAACGAGAACTCTCACCACCAAAGTTGTCCCATGGTATCCAGCCGTTGAATCAATGGGACGACGATATCTGGACCGGTGTATTGCAGCGATTTGTTTCGAACAATGGTTCTGTTGACTATGTGGGACTTCGAGAAGACATCGAATTCATAAGACTCGTAGAAGTAGTGAGTAGACAATCTCCGCGGTCCCATCCCCACCTATTCCCCTCTCAAAATGCCGTGCTGAGCTTTTGGATCAACGCCTACAATCTCTTAACCATATGGAGTGTTCTGTCAGACAATATCTCCAACTCTATTCAAGAGAGTACGGCTTCAGGTTGGATTCGAATCAATGCCCAACAAGATTTCTTTGTCGCCAATCGTGTTCAGGTTGGAGGGGTATGGATGAACCTCTACGATTTGGAAAATAAAATCATTCGCAATATCGGAGATGGACGCATTCACGCCGCCATCAATTGTGCGTCAAACAGCTGCCCCATGCTCGAAAACACCGCATTTCAAGCAGACAGTTTGGACGAACGATTGTCTAAATCAATGAAGAGAATGGTCAATTCCAGTCGTCATCTTACAGTCAATATGAGAACACAGACTGTCTATGCCTCTCCAATATTTGACTGGTACAAATCCGATTTCAATGCTCGAGGACGACAACAGCT
Source organism: uncultured Pseudomonadota bacterium (assembly GCA_937911635.1). Lineage (GTDB taxonomy): Bacteria > Myxococcota_A > UBA796 > UBA796 > UBA796 > CAJWHX01. The sequence continues at coordinate 5,055 of CALDQI010000509.1, forward strand.
GTTTGCATACTGGATCCAATTTGCCGATGAGCCCCTATTGTCTTCGCTTCATCAAGCGAAAGTCAAACGATTCAACATAGAATGGATACCCTACGACTGGGGATTGAACCAACGAAAAGATTGAAGGCTCAAAGCCTAAATGAACCACTGTACTATCGCCAATACGCCCATTGCACCCAGCAACGCTGCCAGAAAATGTTGCGTAAGCGCAGGCAAAGGAATTTCAGGCATTGACTGAACTGGTTCTGTGTACTGTGTCCATTCATTGGGCAACGATGTCTCTGATTGCGGCAACTGATCGGTATACTGTGAAAACTCTCCAGATTCTTCATCCCAGTTGATCAGCTGCTCCGGCTGTTTATGAACCTTTGAATCAGACGAGGGTTCCGGCTGTACCCGTACACGTTCTTCGGTTTTGTCATCCATATCGAACTCAAATTCTTCTACTTGCATCGATGCCGGAAAGGTTTCAGAAGACAACGGCTCTAGTTGTACAGACATCGAAGAGTTTGGCTCTGTCGGTGATGAAGAGGAGGTGACAATGGAAGGACCCGTGGGCATATCAGAGCGTGGGGCAGAGTGAATTGCCGGCGCGGCATCCATAATTTCCTGGATGGGCTCTGGTGTAGGAGGCAATGGATCCTTCGGCGGAGGTGGTAAGTTCACCGGCGAAGACCCAGATTGTGATGCGGGTGCGATTGGTTCAGGAATGTATGTCTGTTCGGGAAGCGCTTGTGGTTCAGGAACCTGCTGCAAAGAAGGGTCCGTTGACTCTGGTGGAAACAGTTCCATCAACCACAAGATCAAATTGTCTTTGTTTTCTCTACCCATCTTCTTTTCGACGAGGAACTCAAACTCCACACGACCAAGTCGGTCTCGGATATCCATGAGCACCATCGCGTCTCTCTGTACAAACTCAGAATCGATGGCTTGATTTCGAAGCAAACAGGCAAGCATGTGTATGAGAGCATTTTGAAAATCCCCTTGCCGTCCAAAGAGTGCTGCCACTCGATAATGAATACTGGCAATGTCTTCAATGTCTTCTTGATCGTCCAAGGTTTTGACCAGTCTTCGAAGTTCTCGAACACAAAGGGGGTACTTCTCCTGCTCCTCTAATATGTCTGCAAACACCATTGTGGTATTTTGCCATGCGATCACATTCCCAAGTTGCTCCCAGTGACTTTGTGCTTCTTTCATCGCCGTTACGGCTTGACTTGGCAGTTTTGCGTACTGATAGAGGAGACCGAGTAAGTGATAACTGGCACCCATTTGCTGTTGGTCGTACACTTCTTTGGCACTGGTAAGGGCCCGTTCGCCATATCGAATCGCAGATACGAGTTCATCTTGCTGGTCGTAAATGGTCGCAATCTCTCTTAATGTTCGAGATATTCCCGAGTTATCACCGATTCTCTCTTGGCTTTTCAATAATTTCTTGAATCGATGAAGGGCAACTTCTGGTCCTTCTTGATCATAATCAAGCGCCAATCTAGCCAAATGGTATAAGACAATTGAAAAGGCTTCAAAGTCCTGCGCCTGTTTGGCATCTTCAAGTACCTGATCATACAGCTGCTTTGCCAAGCGGAAATTCCCCTCTTGGTGCGCTTGAACCGCATTACTCCAAATATCACTCATGCCCGATGCACCTTTTTTGTTCTCGAATCGCCTGACCAAAAGCCGTAAAGATTGTACTGTCTACTAACTCTGGATGCCATTGAACACCAACGCAAAAAGTCAACTCTGACAATTCTATGGCTTCTACAATCCCATCCGGTGCTCTACCTACAGGTGTACATCGACCGAAGTCGTCGATGGCTTGATGGTGTGTGGAATTGACTTGTATCTCATCTTTTCCAAACCACTCTTTCCAACGCGCACTCTCCAAATATACGGTATGCCAAGGCTTGGCTGGATCGGTTGGCTGCTCATGTTCAAGTGCACTGGGATCGTGTGTGGCGATATCTTGAATGAGTGTGCCACCGGCTACAACGGCAAGAACCTGCATACCGCCGCAGAGCCCCAGCAAAGGTACATCTTGCTCAATCGCTCCCTTAGCAAGTGTCATCTCCAGTTGGGTTCGTCCCTCATCGACCATATCCAGTCTGCCTTGCTGTGCTTGACCGTACCACTTGGGGTCTATATCGAAAGCACCGCCTGTAATCACAACCCCATCGCAATTCTGTAGCACCCAATCCACCAGCGATTGTGAGCCCTCCGGCGGCAACAAAATGGCATCCATCCCCGCATCCCGAAGCTGATTGACAATGCACTCCTTGACAAAAACCTCGGCTCTTGCAGGCCTAATACGATGAGACACCGGCTTAGGACCCAGAGAACGTCTATCACAAGACACAGCAACGATCATACGCTTCTCCTCATGATCAGTCTCTGAGACTGAAATCACAAAATACGGTACACTGAATACTGCACGAGGACGAACCTGTATGAGCAACATCCACATTCTCACAAACCCATTGAGCGGTAAGAATCGTAAACATCCTACACGATTCGAGAAGATGATGTCTGTCGCAACACAGAACTGTGCCCCTGAAAACACACTCACAACCCATCAGCCACACGGTCTCGATGCTCTTTTAGAGAGTATAGAGTCCATCAAAGAATCGGAAGCCGACATCCTCTGCATCGACGGTGGAGATGGCACCATCCATCAAGTCTTCACAGCTCTTTGGAAAGTGTACGGTACGGATACTCCCTATCCGACGATTGCCCTCCTAAAAGGCGGCACGATGAACAACGTTGCGAGAAATGTTGGGGTTGGATTTTGGACCACTGCAGAATCTCTATTGAAACGGATTGCATCTGGCGGAGACTTGAAGCAAAGATCTCAGCACCCACTCGTTGTTTCTAATTCATCGGGTGTAGAACGCTCTGGATTCATTTATGGAAATGCGGCTCTGGCACCCTTTATGCAAGATTACTATGAAGGCGCTCCGCCCTCTCCGCTCAAAGGTTTCTTGATGTTTTGCAGGGCAACCCTGTCCGCCATTTTTGGGATGGCGTACTCTAAAAAGATGATGCCACCTGTCGAAATACAAATATTCGTCGACGGAGATGCTCTTCCGAAAACCACATACACGCTTATTGGAGTGAGCACCGTTGCCGACGTTGGATTTTACTGCAGACCCTTTTACCACACCTTAAAACAACACAACATCGTACAATTACTCGGTATGACCTGCTCACCCCTGCATATTGCGAAGATTATTCCCAAACTGTGGCTAGCCAAGCCAACAAAAAAATCCTACATCAAAGATATCGTTAGCCGAGAAATCCGATTTGAATATACCAAACCACACATTTCCACCATCGATGGGGATGTGTATCCAGCAGAGACGATGGATACCGTTCGAGTCGGTCCACCAGTTGAATTTATACACCTCTAACCCCAAACACCACCATGTCCAACCTCATACGACCACTCACAAATGACGATATAGACCGCATTCGGCCGCTACTCAATCAATCCCCCGTAGCGAACCTCTACTTGCGGGACTTGGTCGATCGTCAAGGCATTGACTACTTTGGAATGCACCGATGGATGGGGGCTTTTGAACACGACACGCTGGTGGCACTGAATGCCGATATTGCTGCGGTAAATCCAACCGTTCCCTGCAAGCTCAGCGTTCCCGTTGGCAAACCAGAAGCCTGCGTGGCCTTTGGACATTTTACGGCTGGTAAAGGCGGTACTGAACGCATCATGTCTCTGCGTGATTCTTCAGAAGCATTTTGGCAAGGACTGGGCACCCCCAAACCGCTCATCAATCATCCTCAGCACGTGATGTCCATTCATCAACCGAGT
>CALDQI010000510.1:0-2772 GCA_937911635.1 uncultured Pseudomonadota bacterium
TTATTAATTTACTAAATTTGACCATAAAAAATTATACAGATATATAAAACTATTAGCGTGAAGAAACCTGCTATAAGATCATCTAAAATAACACCAAAACCATTTTTAATATTCTTGTCCACATAATTAATTGGATAAGGTTTTAAAATATCAAAAAAACGAAATCCGACAAATGATAAAAAAACTATTATGAAAAAAAGGTGTTCGATACTGATCCCTCATAAAAGATTATGTAAAAAAAGAGAATTGGGATTGATTGACCTAATAATTCGTCAATTACAATTTTTTTTGAATCAATTTCTTCAAATTCATCCTCCAGATTATTAATCATCCAAACTGAGTAAACAAATAAAAAAAGGTTTGTTAATATTAAAAAAAAATAATTTATATTAATCGTATATAAAATATAATATGTCAGAGATGTTATTAAAGAAGCAAATGTTCCTGGAAAATATTTTATCAGGCCAACACCAAACATAGTAACAATAAGTTTTCCAATTCTTTTATTCATATTTGCAAACAGCTGTTCCAAACAGTTCTATACAAGGAAAACATCATGAACAAGTATACCCAGTTGCTTAGTCTCTCTGCCGTTTGTGCAGGTTTGTCACTGATGAGTCCAACCGTTGAAGCTCAAGATTTGGACTTCGATACCGAAGAGACAAAGAAAAAACGCACCAAAAAGAGCAAAAGTGTTCAATTTGAGCGTGATGTCCGTGAGATTGAACGTGGATTGTACAGCAAAGCGAATGTCGGAGCAACGATTTATCTATTGAATCATCCTGCCCCCTTCACCGCACCCGTTAACAGTATCGCACTGAGTATCGGTGATGATTTTATGGATAGAGAGTCTCTTTCCATGGCGTGGGAAGTTTCGTTCTTGCAGACAGTTCACAACGGTGCAGCATACGATCAACAACCTGGCAACCTGGCTCCCAATAATTACTTCCAAGGGGATACGCGGGGTTTTGCACTGTTGGGATCTTATGAGGTCTCGAAATACCCCACTCGTCGTTTCGGAATCGGATTAAAACTTACCGGTGGAGTGATGGGCATGCCTGTTTTGATGGATTCGGCTAGCTTTGACACATTGGTTGTTGCTCAGTCTTGGGGACTGACAGCCTCTCCAAACCATCGCAAAGTGTACATCCCTGTCGGTGGTGGTCCAACGTTTGAATACTATACCAAACTGGCTCACTTCTCTGTTGGGGCAGATGTTGACGTATTGTATGTTGTCGGATGGGACCTAGGTGTTCAACCAACAGGATACATGAAGTACACCTTCTAAATTAAGTGTCGTCTTTGACAGACGATCAGAAACTTGCCAAATGATGCCCAGTCAATTATATTGAGTGGGCAATTTTTGTATGATGGTATGGAATTCCCTGTATCATCCAATGCACGAGGATATCATGGCAAATGAACAAATCGGCCTTTTAGGCTTCAAAGTCGGTATGACACAAATCTACAGTGACAACAAGAGTGTTGTCCCCGTCACAGTCGTTTCTGTTGCTGGAAACACAGTTCTTCGCGTTAAGTCTGCTGAAGGCAAAGATGGTTACAATGCAGTTCAGTTGGGTATTGGTGAACGAAAGATCAAGCACACAACCAAACCTCAACAAGGCGCTTTTGAAAAGATCAATGTGTCTCCTAAGAGATTTATCAGAGAAATTCGATTGTCCGCCGCGGATGCTGCAAAGTTTGAGGGGGGTCAAGAATTGAATGTCGCTGACTTCTTCAACGGTGGAGACAAGATCGACGTTACCGGTACCAGTAAAGGTCGCGGTTTCGCTGGTGTTATGAAGCGTCACAACTTCGCTGGTTTCATCCGCTCACACGGTACACACGAATACTTCCGTCACGGGGGTTCTATTGGTACTCGTTTGACTCCTGGTCACGTTATCAAAGGAAAGAAAATGCCTGGACACATGGGGAATAAACGCGTAACCATGCAAAATCTGCACATTGAACGTGTAGACGCTGAACGTGGTTTGTTGTTCATCCGCGGTGGCGTTCCAGGTGCAAACAAAGGATTGTTGTTGATTCGTTCAGCAGTGAAAACTGAAGAGTAATCCACACAGTCTTTGAGACCATTTCAATGAGCCCACAGTTGTGGGCTCATTTGCTTTTTAGCACAAATGTTCAATCTGCCTGGACCGTATTGTTTGTTAACTGTTCATCAATCCATACTATATCGGGCTCTTGACTGTACTGATTGTCAATCTGATTTCTCTGAATTCGAGCGGCCTCAAACATCTCTTGCTCTATGAGCGTTTTAATCTTTTGAATTTGATTCCAATGATCCAGACTTTTTTTCGGTTGAATTCGACGCTCAATCCGGTCAATCTCTCTCCGATACTTTTTTGTTCTGGGAACACGGGATAAAATGGTCTCCGCCAGTTTTATTCGTTTCATTGAAATCGCTTGATCGGCTAACCCCAATAATGCGACAGGAATATCATGGACACGTTGAATTGCCTTATCTTCCATCTCTGCTCTTTCAGTGTGATACAAAGCATTGGAACGTTTAATCATATTACGAGCTTGAGAAATTCGAATACTGCGTAGGAAAAATGGAAGGAGGACACTAGCGCCGATCACCGTAATGTACAATGGGGTTTGAGATGTCCATGGCAAACCCATATCCAGCCAAATGGTAATTAATGCATCAATAAAGCCGCCACCCATAAAGACCCCTCCCGAGATACAAAGTAAACACCAATTGAGATTGAGCAAGTGATGCTGTCCAATGCCCATTGTCATCCACAATTT
>CALDQI010000511.1:0-4326 GCA_937911635.1 uncultured Pseudomonadota bacterium
CGCAAATTAACAAGTGATCGGGCAACTTCTGGAGAGATTTCTTCAAGGTTTTGTAGGGTTAGATTTGCGCTTCTAAATGGATCTAGTTGGAAGGATTGCATCTCTTGCACAGAAATATTCGATGTGCGAATGATGTACTCTTGGATGAAAACCTTGCGCTCTAGGTGCTTCATGATTTCTGGGGTGGGAAAGGCATCGTAAACCATCACGACTCTTTGGTCATCATTTAATTTGATCGATCCTGTATATTTGTACCTGCAAACATCGTTTCGTTGTCGAATGTGAAAGTCGACATCTTTATTCGCACAGTACAGTTCTGTCAGTTCATGCCCGTGGTTGACCACTTCAATTCTAGATAGTGTGGTTAAATCTGGATGAGCACTGATGGCGTCGAAGGATGCATTGGGAGCTTGTTTAGGGCCACATGCCAGTTGTAGTATCAATGCGAGTATATTCATTCGGAATCCTTTGGGCAGTATGAGATGGATTGTTATCGTGACTATCAAATGATGTGTTTAACATTGATGGTAAATAATTTCGAACATCGTCATCCGATGTGCCTCAGCAGTAGGACTGGGACGCACAGGGTTTTGTGATTTCTCAGACCGAAATGTCTTCGGAAATGAATAGTGCTTTCTAAAATATACACTGCGTTTTAAAAACATCAATGGATCCGATAATGCTAGTTTAGGCTTGAACTAGTTACACAAGGGAGAAGTGATGTTCATTTTACTTTCAACATTATCATTGGTCAGCGCAGAAGAGTCAAATCATGGAGCAGCCGTTGGGGTCGGTTCCTTAGGTGTGACAGCCTCCTATATATACGCTGTAGACAAACATTGTGCTGTAAGCGTTCGCTACCACATGTTGCCTGCACCAGAAGCAGAAAAGACATCCGAACAAATCGGTGCCGACATTGGTCCCTATATGGACACCACAAGTTTAGGTGGTGCCTCAGTTTTGGTGCATTATCATCCCTTTAAGGAAAAGATGACTTGGGCGAGAGTGTCTGGAGGTGCGGTCTACAATATGACCACGATTGATATCAGTAAATCTGGTGAAGAAGTCCCCGTTGGGGAATCTGGAACAGCGACAGATTTGAGTGCAGATCCATTGCAAGCCACCGTTGGTTTCAATAAAGTTCTACCGTATTTTGCCATCGGAACAGGTGTTGACAACGAAAAGGGCTTGGGCTTCTTTTTGGACCTTGGCATGATGTATCAAGGCAGTTCAACCGTATCCTTCTCAGCAAACTCTACGGTCTCCGATGAGGATGTGGCGTACGAAAAAGGTCAGTTGGAGGCATTTTATAATGGTCAAGCGTCTATTTATCCAGTCCTTGATTTGGGTGTGACATACATGTTCTAAGTCACACAGTGACCCTTTCAATCCATTTGACCCAAGATAAGTCAATGGCTTGCTTCATAAGTGTGCGTTGAAATATAAAATATGACGTACATGTAGATTGTCTAAAATGTAGGACAACTGTGTCTACTTATTGTGACATCACTTCTAAATTATTAGAGATCTAATTAGTTGTAGGTTGATCTGATTTGAAGGAGTGATCAAATGATAGCACCATATGCCTTTCTTACTCACATAACAATCAACAACGCCATTGCTGAAAACACCACGATGGAAGCCCGACCTGTTGATCTTTCAAGTATTGTATACAGACCCGGAAAAGGCTTACAAATTACCAGTGAAGATGGTGATTTCAAGATGATTACCCGATTGCGGGCGCAAATGCGGTATACACTTGAGAACTCAGATTCTGACTGGGCTCACGGTATGCAAATTCGGCGAGCACGTCTGTTGTTTCAAGGGAATGTGTTTGGAGAACACAACAAATATAAGTTTGAACTTGCGGTGTCACCAAAGGACATCGGTCTCAGTTCAGACGGTACGATTTCAAAATCTCCGCTATTGGACTGGTATTTTCATTTTGATCATCTACGTGATCTCAACCTCCGTATTGGTCAATACAAAGTGCCTTACAATCGTCAAAGAGTTGTATCCTCGGGGAATCTTCAAATGGTTGATCGTTCCAGTGCCAATGGTGAGTTTACGATGGATCGAGATGTGGGGATGGATATTCGGTCAAAGAAGTTTTTGGGTTCTGACAAACTAAGGTATTACGCTGGGGTGTACACCGGTGAAGGACATTCCTCTTTTGCGACAGGTGACTTGAGTATGATGTACCTGACACGAGCTGAGTTGTTGCCATTGGGTTCGTTCAAAGATTATTCTGAAGGAAGTTTCCGCTCGAGTGATCCCAAGATTAGTTTGGGTGTTGCCTTTGCTTATTTGCAAGACGGCAAGAGGGATTCTGGAATTATTGGTGATATTCCTTTGGATGGTGGTACAACGGATACATTGAATGCTACAGCGGACCTTTGTTTGCGGGCTTCAACATTCAGTTTGGAAGCAGCCTACTTCTGGAGAGAGGGAACTCGAAATCCAGGGCAGGCACTGAATGAAGACAATACGCCGATTTCGGTTGTGGATCCAAGAGATGGTACTGGGTATTACGTTCAGGGCGGATATTTCGTTACGGAGCAAACGGTTGAAATAACAGGGCGATATGGAGAAATTATTCCTGCGGAGTCAGAAACCTCATTGGAGTTTCGCGGAGAAGCAGGTGTGGGCTTCAACTATTATTTCGCTCAACATGCATTCAAACTACAAACAGACTACTTCAGAATATTTGATGAGGGTGGATTGGCTGAAAGTGAATCGGAGTTCCGTTTGCAACTTCAAATGGCGTACTGATTTGGAGTGATTACAACGCTTGAACCTGACGTACGTTTGCAATAAACTGCTTTTGCTGGCGAGTGTCAAAAGAGACCAGTAGGTCCATCATGGCATCCATTTGGTTGTAACGAAATACACTATGTGTTTTGGCAGACTCTTCAAAGGTTGTACTGGCCCGAGTAGTGGATAGAGAACCGGCAAAGAGGTCATCTAGCAATGCTTCATGATGCAATCCGTAAATGACCGGTGTATTGACGACTTGTCGATCGTGCCAAACTTCAACGATGATGGCTCGTTGATCGTCACTGAGGTTCAGATCGGCAAAGAGCATCTCTCCAACCTTTGGTCGGGTGTCATCTTTGAGAGCCTTCTTCTTGGCAAAGCACACTTGTTGCGCTTCTAGGTTTTGCCCCAGCTGAGTCTGCTGGTTGCGCGAAAAGGATTCGAGCAGCTCTGTGAAGAGAACCTGTACCTCGTTGTCTTGATCCATGCGTTCTGTATGGGTCCGTTCGGCAATTGCCATCACACCGTCTCGACTGAGTGATCCCTGGATAAAATCCACCATCATCTCCAGTCTGTCAGCGTGGAAGTTCTGAGTCACCACCGCCTTTTCCTTGTAGACACCCGTCAGATCTCGGTGGATTTGGCGCTGGTCTTTGCTGAGGGTCATGTCCTCTGTAAAGACGTCCAATGCTCGGCAGTTCTTGGCTTCTGCAGATTGCTGTGAGAAGATTGCGGTCAGGGTAAGGATGGTCAGCAGGCGTGTCATAATGGTCCTTTAACAGTGCATATGTACAGTATAGTCATCTAGATGGTCATATCCAATTGATTCGGCCGACATTTGAATGGCTAAAGCGATATTTTTTACATGGATGGGGAACTTTTCCAGCTTCGTGATGTCTAATACAGGCAATTGGGGAGGAAAGATGACAAATGCTTTGGTTAGAATATTGATTAGTACGTGCGCGGCGTATGTTTTGTTTGCACACTTGAAGATTGAGGCGCGTCCCTCTGAGCCAACATTACAAGACTGGGTGGGGACACATGAAGCCTACCCGGTGACCGAAGCGTTGGTCTCAGATCCGACAGTGGATGCGGCGGTACGTGAACAGGCTCGCAGGTTCTATTCTCTAGCCAGTATTGAGGTCATTATTGGTGCCGATCCGTTTGGCTTTGATCGTGAACCACTTCCACCGTCTCACTTTTCGGGAAGCAACTTATCGATTGAGATTCAAATACCCGAACAGCCCGAAGCTAGGTGGATGCTTGATCGTACGGTGGGCAATAATGGCAATCAGCTAGATTTTTATGACTGCTACCACAATGGCATGGTGGAAGATATACCCGTAGATGGACGCGTCCTCCTCACCTTTGATATCGTCGATCGACACGCAAGAATACTGCAGCGCAAGATTGATGGCGAATACCTCGATAATATCGCAGATTGTGTCGAGGGTCACCTGAATGGTTTAGAAGTGGCGGACGGCATCCATGAGTTGGTGACCGTTGAACTGACGTATGGGGAGAAGGCCTAACTCAAAAGAGTCCCTGTGGATTGTAGACCAAGTCAAA
>CALDQI010000512.1:0-7919 GCA_937911635.1 uncultured Pseudomonadota bacterium
GCTGCAGGTTGAGGTCGGCAAGCCCGCCGAGCGTGTCCTGATCCGGCGGTTCGATCGACAGCACCTCGACGGCCTGGATACCGCGTTCGGTCTGCTGGACCTCAAGCTCGATCCCGGCGCGGTCGGCGGCGCGTGGCTCTCGGGTTCGTGCTGCGGAGGAGCACAGCCATCAGCGTCAGCGCCTCGGCCGCCGCCAACAGCCATGTTCCGCCTCGTAAAAATGCTCGCGCTGCTCGCGACGTCAACCACTGCCACCACGAACGTGTTGATCACGGGTGCGACGGGCCGCCTGGGAGAGCTCTTGTACGCCCAAGCCCTCTCCGACCCGGCCATCGGCTCCGTCAAGGCCTTCGTGACCAACGTCACCAAGGCGAAACAGTACCTGAACTGCACGAAGTGCGACGCCTCCGAGGGCATTTTTGTCGGCAACGTCACCGACCGCGCGTCGCTCGACGCGGCCATGGCCGGCGTCGACGCCGTCCTCGTCGCCGTCGGCGCGTCCCCCGGCGACTCCGCGGACCAGCAGAAGGCCGTGGAGTTCGCCGGCGTCGAGAACACGGTCGCGGCGCTCTACGCCGCGCCGGGCCCGACGCCCCCCGTCGCGCGCCAGGTCGTGCTCTGCTCGTCCATGGGCACGACGCAGCCGGACCCGTCGCCGCAGGAGGGCGGCAGCATCCTCTTCTGGAAGCTCAACGCCGAGGCGCACGTGCTCGCCGCCGATCTCAAGGGCGTCGTCGTCAAGCCCTGCGGCCTGTCCATGGGCGCGGGCGGCGAGAAGGCGCTCGTCGAGCTCTTCGAGGCTGCGGGCGTGTGCCGTAACATCGGGCTGCAGCGCATGTGGAAGCTCTTCTTCGCGATGGCGATGGCGCCTTGGATTATAAAGGTATGATGTCTATCTGAAGCATACGGATACCGCTCGGATACAGCGTGGTAGATCAATACCGGTTTGTCATGTTTTTTACCCAACTCTAAGGCGGTGACTAGAGCAGGATTGTGATCCACACGTACGGCTGTTCGCATCCAATAGAGAATGAATTCTCCAGATTCAAATCCACCTTGGATTGTACGAATCCTATCTTCAAATTGTAGCATGAGTACCCTGCCTTTTTAAGTGACGCCGAGCCGCTTCCAAGAATAGATCACTCAAGCATTCGACGGTTGGTTCAATAGGCTCTGCATATCCTCCGCCCATTAATACGAGACAAGGGAGGTGCAACGCATCGACGCAGTCAAAAACCATTTTGTTTCTCTCCTTTAATCCCAAACGTGAGATGTTTAACTTTCCAAGTCGATCGTTACTTAAAGGATCGACACCAGCTTGATAGATCAGTAAAGTTGGAGAGAACTCAACCATCGCCGAAATGGCTGCTTCAACAGCGATTAAGAATTCAGTGTCTTCTGTATCAGCGGGCAATGCGATATCAATATCGGAGGTTTGCTTTCGAAAAGGGTAGTTTTTCAAGCAGTGTACCGAGATGGTTTGTATAGCCGGCATATCCTTACAAATACTGGCAGTGCCGTCTCCTTGATGTACATCCAAATCTAAGACCGTTATCCGCTCCAATCCCATTCCAACTGCTTGTATTGCCGCAATGGCAATGTCGTTGAAAATGCAATATCCGGCTCCATGATCTCGATACGCATGATGTGTACCTCCGGCTAGATTCCCTGCATAACCATTGGATTCAATGCAGGCATGCACTGCTTCAATCGTCCCTCCAGTGAGGTGCAATGTTCTGGGAATGATCTCTGGATTCCATGGTCTGAGGCCAATCTGTCGTTGTTCCTTTGGGGTGAGGGTTCCAGATACAAATCGGTCTACATACTCCGTAGCATGAATGTCATACAGTTCTTCAAGAGAAGCCTGTCTGGGAGAAAACCATTTGATCAATCCAGCATCGGGATGTTGATCGATGGACTCTTTAAGTTTTGGATATCGCTCTCTCGGAAATCTGGATTCATGGCTCAATCCATCACAATACAAAGGATGGTAGCCAATTGGCATGGGGAGAGTATTTCTAGAATTCACAGTATTCATATGGGTACAGACGGTTCTTTGTCGACAGTTCACTCCATATATTTCTGTACATGGAGACTAAAATTGTGCCCGATTGAAGAGTGACCCACTTACATGATGAGAGATGAATCAAACTATACGTTGATGACACTCCAACAATGGGCAGCAAATACAAACAATTCATTCGATACATATGTAATTTAGTGCAAATATTTTGGTAGACCAATGCAATATACTATTGATGTCTCATGGCGTCTATTGGATTGAGTTTACTCAACTTATATGCAGGGTATATTGTCGACAATATCGAAAATACAAGGGCAAATAGAGCATAAAAAATGATTAACGTTGGAGAGTATTTTCCATATAAGACTGCCGAGTTGACAGTCCCTCCAATTTGAATCCCATCACCCACACGATTACTGAGGTCCAAACCATATTCTACAATTGGATAGCTGATGATGATACCCAGGATGCTACCCAGGATGCTACCCATCATACCAAGGATAATTCCTTCATAGAGAATCATTCGAGTAAGCAACTTGAGTTTCATTCCTATGGACATCAGAACGCCAAATTGATTGAGCCGTTCCAATACACTCATGAGCATGGTATTGACAATTCCAAGTGCAACGATGCTAAATAGCACAAAGTTGATTAACAGATTGGCGATTTTATCGACTTCAATCATATTGATGATGTCGGGAAGGGCCTCTTTCCAAGACAACACTTCAATATTCGGTCCCAGAGCGGCGGTTTTACATTCTTGTACCGCTAGATCTGTATCGAACACATCTGGTAAGTGTACTGCAATTTGGTGTGCGGCGGATGGAGATAGCAACAACTCTTGAGCCGCTTTATAATGAATGAATCCTGTGAAGGCATCTATCTCATCGGATCCAGTACTGAAAATACCCCTGACTCGAAACAGTTGTCCGTTCATTTCCCCGTTTGCTGAAATGGTAAAGACGACTTTATCATTGAGTTCTACCTTCAACATTTCAGCTGTGTTTTTACCAATGATGATATCTTTTGGATTGTCCGTCAACCATTCACCCGCAATCAGTTTGTTTGGCATATCTGACACGGAGGATTCGGCTATAGGGTCGACGCCTGTGATCGTCAGAAAACTTGGGTTGGAGCTAGAGGACAACAGACCACCCAGATAGACTCTTGTGGTAATCGTAGAATCCGGAAACAGCACCGAGAGGCGGTCTCTAATCTCGGTGCCATTTTCTAAGATAAAGGTGGGTTCTTTATTTTCTTGAAAGCCCACCTGCTGTACTACTACGTGTCCAGCTAGCTGACTGACACCCGAGTTCACAAGTGTATCATATTGTCCAACCCTAAGAGTTCCCGAAAAGATGAGAACTGCCAGTCCAACGGCGATGGCGAGAATACTAATGATGGAGCGTCGCACATTGCTTCGGATGTTTCTAAAGGCCAACGTCCAAATCATCACTCACTCCGTAAGGCTGTAATTGGATTCAGTTTTGATGCTCGAATAGCTGGCCAAATCGAAGCCAAAACAGAAATCCAAAATAAGGATACAACCGGTGTGAAGAAAAGGTCTTCTTTGATAACCGCAAAAACTCGAGGTTCTAAATAGGCCCCCATGATTGATACTGGCTCGGCGGTACCATTGCTAATGTCAATACCGTAGTTCATCAAATACAGGTCCATTCCGACTCCTGTAGAAAAGCCAATCAATCCCGCAATCGTTGATAAGATGATTACTTCCAGAACAACGAGCCACACAATCTGATAGGGACGCAATCCTAGAGCCTTGAGGAGCCCAATCTCAGTTGTTCTTTCGAATACACTCATCACCATTGTGTTGAGGATTCCAAAACCAGCAATGAAAAATACAACACTCAGAAAAATGGTGGTTCCAATATCTCTAAACCCCATAAGTTCAAGTGTTTGAGGGGAGCTTTCCCACCAAGTCTGAATGGATACGTTAGAGTTACCCTGCGCGAAAGGGGTGGATTGAAGGCGCTGTTGTGTGTCAACGATATGGTCCTCTTCGTCGACGAGAACCAAGACTTCATGTAGGCGATTGGTCAACAGAAATAGCTCTTGCGCATCCTCAATATGCAACTGCATACTCCTATCGGTCATCATATTTCCACTCTTGTATATTCCAACCGTTTGATACAGGTCATAGACCATTGAGCCATCTGAACCTTGTGAGAATACAAAGACTTCATCACCGACCTCAACACCAAGCCCTTTCGCTAGGTCAGTACCTACAACAGCCTCGTTCTTAGTCGCACTGTCTTTGGATAGGTATGTACCAGACACCATTTGGTCTGCGATAGATGAGAACTGCTGTTCCATTTGAGGGTAAACGCCAACAACTTGTGCTCCATTAGAGATTCCCTCCCCACTGACCAACCCGTTTCCATACAAGCGACCGGTGGTATAACTAGCCTCTGGCATATCTTCGAGTGTTTGCAACAGTTCATCGGTGTTGTCTAAGGTATCATACAGTGATTGGCTCTTTGCAAAGTCGGGATGACGAATTTGTATGTGTCCCAAACGATGAGTGACCATCACATCGTAGAAGGCTTGATAAAACCCGTCGTTGATTCCGATCATTGCCATGCACAGAGATACAGAAATTGCCATTGCAAGACCCGTGATCAAAGAGCGTCTTTTATTGCGAACAATGTTGCGCCAAGCGACAGTAATGTAAAATTTCATGAGACTAAGGACCCGTGTACTCTACGATAGCATCGACGCCTTGTAAGGGACCAGAATGTGAAAAGACGACCCACTTAATTTGGTCGATGTATGGGGTGATCTGATCTTTAAGTCCTTGCAAAGATTCTACCGCCAGTTCTGGATTTTCCGTAAATCCTCCTCCAGCAATCTCGAGGGTGCCAGCTTTGGCCGACTGACCAGAGTCTCCCATGATAAGTACTTCATTTACAAGGTATGCAACATTTCCCTCTGTGTGACCTGGAAGCAAAAATGGAATGAAAGTAATGCCTTCCACCTCAAGTGGTGCCGTACCATCAAAAGGCTCAATATTTGTGATGCCTTCCTCTTCAAGCAACGAGACGTCATTTTGATGAACATGAAATGTTGCATTTGGAAAGTTGGCGTGCCCACCGATGTGGTCTTTGTGTCCGTGTGTTGCTACGACATGGTGGATTTCATCTATGGAGGCATGTTGTTCTTCAAGGAACTCTACGAGAGGGGCGGAGTTTTTATTGAATCCAGTGTCGATTACAATCCACCCTGTGTCCCCATCAGCCTCAGTTTTTAGCACAAAGTTAGACGTAAAGGAATCTTTTAACTGAGTGATTGGACCGTAACTCCATCGGTCTTCGATCGGGGCTCTACTGCAGGCTGCTCCAAGCACTATCCAAATCATTGTTTCTCCAAATAAGCAATGTCTACCTGTAGACTTTTTTTCGACAGAAGAAAGTGGCTGGCTGAATTATTGTGCAGATATAGGGTGTTAAAGTGAAGCATTTAGCATCGCAAATTATTTCACCCAACAAAGTGATGGTCTATTCACAGTTCTATAGAATCCGATGATTGAATAAATCATCCGCGCAGATTATTCAATACCCTATGTGGAGGTTGCTATGTCAACGATTAAAATTCCGATATCATCTCGACCCTACAGCGAAAAGAGGTAGTAGTGAACGTTTATAGTGTTATGGTAGCCCTCTGTACTGCAAAGGATTCCCACACAATTAATTCGCTTATAAAGATAAAAAATGACATCATCCTTGCGTTAATACGGATCTGCCATGTGGATGGTATCCGTTCCTTGGATAGAATGAATGTAGAAGTACAAATTGGATAATCCATTGGTCATCATGCCATCGATTTTCGAGGGAGTGTAAAGTGGAATCAAAAACGCTTAACAATGCTGAAGTGGCTCATTACTCCAGACATTTAATTCTAGAGAATGTTGGAATGGAAGGTCAGTTGAAGCTTAAAAATGCAAAAGTTTTGTGTGTGGGGACTGGGGGGTTAGGCTCTCCACTTTTGATGTACTTGGCAGCTGCAGGAGTCGGACGGATTGGGATGGTGGATTTTGATGTGGTCGACGAATCCAATTTGCAAAGACAGATTGTACATGGAGTGTCCAGTGTCGGAAAGCCAAAGGTCCATTCCGCAAAGGCTCGGCTTCTCGATATCAATCCCCACATTCAAGTGGATGTGTATGAGGAGGCTCTCAGTTCTGTGAATGCTGTGAGTATCGTAGGTCCGTATGATATCGTGGTCGATGGAACCGATAATTTTCCAACGAGGTATCTTATCAATGATGTCTGTGTTCTTCTAGGAAAGCCAAATGTATACGGTTCTATTTTCAAGTTTGACGGTCAGGCATCGGTCTTCAATCATGTTGGATGTTGGGTTCGACCTGTAGGGTGGGATACGTTGAGTCCAGACGAGAGAAGGCAACTTCGCAAGCAAAAATCTGATTGGCTGTATGACGAGTATTCGAAGGGGCCAAACTATCGCGATTTATATCCTGAACCGCCACCACCAGACCTTATACCTTCCTGTGCAGAAGGAGGCGTTTTGGGCGTTCTGCCTGGTATTATCGGGTGTATTCAAGCCAATGAAGTGGTCAAGATTATTCTAGGTATTGGCCGTACCTTATCTGGTCGAATATTGTCCTACGATGCATTGTCCATGACGTTTCGAGAGTTTAAACTCCAGCGTAACCCAACCACACCTACGATTACTGAGTTGATTGACTATAAGCAGTTTTGTGGATTTAGCGATATAAATGAAGAGGTGATAGAACCATTTATTCGCCTGACTCCGACAGAAGTAAAATCTAAGTTTGATTCGGGATGGAGCCCCATATGGATTGATGTTCGAAAACCACATGAAATTGAGATTGTGGCGTTAAAAGAAGTTGATTTTGTCAAGGTCCACGAAGAGATTCTAGAGCTGCTCCCAGAACTTTCAAAAGAACACGATATTTTGGTCATGTGTAAAATGGGTGGACGCTCTGCGAAAGCCTGTCGGACTCTCGCAGAGGCTGGGATAACCCGTCTGTACAATATGGAGGGTGGAATCACCGGTTGGGCTAAAGAGGTCGATAAGACACTTCCAACATATTAGGACTCCAAGCACTGCGCTACGGATGTCAGTCCTTCTCATTTAAGTTTGATCCGTTTTTTACAGTTTCGGGTTTGAATGTGTCCAGGATCCCATCCCAAATCATATTTTGCCCAAACAGGATTCTTTTTCTTGAAGTCGCCACCTGAAGTAAGACCTTCACTCCGAACCAACTCTCTAAGGCGAATGTAAAATTTGGCTTTGTCATCAATACTTCCAGAAAAATAGTGTATGTCTACAGCTAGTGATGCGGGTTTTCCATTCTTCATGTTGTTGTGACAGCTACGGGTGGTAGTCGTGAGTCCATTTTGGCCGGTATACTTTTGGATGACTTGGCTGATGTCGTAATAGCATTGCTGCTTTTCGGGAGAGCGGTGAGTGGAGCTGATTGTGGCGTGAAATCCTTCCTTTTGTAAGGTAGACAGTATACGGTCAATCTTCTTTGCCAACTGTGGGTCTACAGTATCCATGTCGCTACTTTGTGTACCTGGACAGAAGGTGACCCATGGATTGGTGATGACTGTGAAGTATAAACCGATACAGAGGGTGAGAAGTCCAATACAGAAGGAGTATTTGTTAAGTAGTTTTTGTTTGAGCCAATGTACCATAGTCAGGTCTCGATTTTGTAATGTGAATACAAGGAAAAACGACGTACTCTTCATTTTTGGGACATAAAATTAGACAAAAAATGCCAATTTGATTTTGGGAATATCTTGTCGAATAATTTTGTAATTGGTTAGAGAGTCAAACATTCAGTTTATGGAGACCCTATGGCAACCTTTACACAAGAAGATTTTGATATGCT
>CALDQI010000513.1:0-7424 GCA_937911635.1 uncultured Pseudomonadota bacterium
AGAGTGGATCTGAAGGGGCAAGAATCTCCGAAGGATATCAAAGTGAGGTGTACTTCTGTACCCGAACTTTGATAAACGAGGAAAGTCTTGTCACTGCAGACCGCAAATCAACTTTTAGAAAGAGTTGGAGGTAGTGCTATAAGCCGAGTTCTGTCCCCTCATTCAATCACTCGTTTGAGGGTGGTGTTCATTCATCTAGACAAGCCGTTACCGACTTGCTCTCACCGAAGTGAAGCAGTTTACCCAAGGGGATCAGACGGGTCGCCCTCCCTAAGTTTAACCTTGCTCCAAGCTGGGGTTTGCCTAGCCGACACTGTCACCAATGCCGCTGGTGTGCTCTTACCACACCCTTTCACCTATGACCGAGATTGCTCCCCCAAGCGGTGTTATCCGACTTGGACCCCATTACTGGAGTGGCCGTCTACTCTCTGTTGCACTTGCCTCCGAATCACTTCGACTGGGAATTACCCAGCAGCCTACCCTATGGAGCCCGGACTTTCCTCCAGTATCATACGATACCAGCGAACACCTGTCTACCTCCAACTCACGTGCACTGTAACCCAATGACACAGAGGTTTCAATCGATCTCTTCTGGGATGAGAAACACGCTGCAGTAAGGACAATGACAAATGGTAGAACGATGCACGGCGGTCCACAAGAGTTCTGTGGGCAATTTCATAAAGCAAGCACCGCAAGAATCCTGCCGCACCCCAGCCACGGCGCGCTCCAATTTTGCATTCATCAAGCGATACAAATTCGAAACACGAAGGTTCATTGTGTTCAGGAAGGCTTCCGTTTCAGCTTCAATGACCTCCAACCTCTCGAGTGTCGGTGGTCGAATGGTTTCCAGTTTGTCGGTAATCTTCAGGGTTTGCTTCTGATGGTTCAAAATGTTGTCTTGTTGAATCCCCTCTTGCAACTCTAAATGATCCTGTTCTTCAAGCGCTTCCAAATACTGCAATTCGATATCGTCTATCCGCTCTTGAAATTGTGCAATTTGCCGTTCTGCGGCAATGGGATCCTGCAAGTTTCCCATTTGTACACTTTGATGGACCAGCTCAATGCGGTTGTGAAGTTTTTCGAGATCTGTATCCCAACCAAGCATACTCTGATGAAGGTACTTTGTTCGAGAGTTGCCTTGAGCAATTCGAATCTTACATTGATGAATGGCTTCAGCGCGCTGGGCGATTCGCGCTTCATGCTCTGTGAGGATGGATCTCAATTTGCGAGATTCCAATTCCCGTTTCCAAACTTCTATCAGTCTTGCATGATCTGTCACAATAGTCATTTAAAACACTTAACCGATTTATAGTGCAAAAAAAAGTATAAAAAATGATTTGGCTTTTTGAATGTTCTCCATTATGATATTGATAATGATTATCATTATCATGCATTTTATATAGCAGGACAGTGAACATGCACCAGAATATCTCTATCTATTCGGATCAGAATATCCTTCATCTCAATATTCACAATACAACGGTACGTACGTGTGCCAATCAGATTCACGCGTTTATACAGTACATCTCCAACCACTGCTCTTATTTGCTTGATTTGGCATTTGGTACACAGCTGGGATTTGTCTCATTGATGGATATCGACAATGAACCTTCGCATTCTGTTCAGTTCGGAAACTGCATTTTACTGTTGGGGGATCAAGACCTCGTCGTACTGCTGGCGGAAATTGAACCTCATATGCCACACTCTTTTTAATTTTTCGTTTATATCTGATTGCTCTCACCCATTTACAAAGGAACGCCTATGACAACTAACTGATTGCGGTAACCATCTGGTTTATATTGATTGCTCTTACACCAGAAATTCGTTTACGTTGCGCAAATACGTCATTTTACTTCAATCAGAAAAAGGGTGCCAAATGGCACCCTTTCCTTTTTATACATTCAACAGATTGATCTATTGCTCTTCTGATCTTCGTTTGATCTTCTGATCTTCGTTACTGATTGTTGACACACTCATCATAGATGTCTTGACAAGATGCTTCACTCACTCCAGCATCTACACAGTAATCATACAGTTGTTCACAGGTTTGATATCCTGTCACATCAAACAATGTGTCCAACAAATCGCAGGCCAAGTCGTCCCCTTGATCGCAGTCATCAACCAGTTCATCTCCTGTTTCATCTAGATAATCACACACGTCTGTATAGCCTTGATCACACCAATCTTGCATTATCTCCCAGAAATCACGGATTATATCATTAATAATTTCACAGGCGAGATCAGAACCGCCATAGCACTCAGGGTACAACTCATCCAAGTACTCTTCAAAGTTTGAACAGGCGTCTTCATCTCCATACGCGCAGTCTTCGACATCATCCATGATCACATTGTTGATCAACTCATCGAGCAAATAGCAAGCAGGTCCTCCGTTATTATTTTCGCAATTTTCGTAGATGTTGTCCAAAATTTCGTCTAGCGCATTGCAGGCTCGTTGATTGCCGTTCTCGCATTCTTCATCCAGTTCCTCAGCGAATTCCAGTAATTCTTCTGGACTTCCACCATCTGGTCCACCACCGCCCGGGCCCTCGCTTTCAAAGTCATCTTCAAGATCTTCAAAGACCTCTTCTAAGTTCTCTAGCGTTTCACAGGCCTCTTCGTTTCGTTCATCAAAACACTCGTCTAGAAGTTCTTCGAAGATTTCTTCGATTACCTCTAACTCTTCACAAGCCTCCCAATTACCATCTTCGCAATCTTGAACTGTCTCTTCAAACCATTCGATGATTTCTTCAGGATCAGAGGTGTCTACATCCTCCCAGCTATCCCAATCACCTGGGTCGCTGACAGAGTCTTCTTCCTCTTCACCAGAGGGATCGGATGTGCCGTTTTCCTCTTCCAGATTGTCGAGTTGGTCGCAGGCCGCTTCATTGCCATTTTCACAATCATCTTCAAGTGCCTGGATCTCTTCCTCTGTCAGTGCACCTTCTTCGACTCCAACAACAACTTTTGCAGGTTCGAAACACGCTACAGACAACAGGATCGAAACAATACCAAGATATTTCATACTCACCTCATAATTTCAGTTGTCATCAGTATACACAAAATTTCATTTATCCGTATTCTTAATCTCCTCATCCACCTTAATGTTTCGAGATTGTTGTATGGATAATATTCATCAAGCACAAAATTTATAGACCTTTGATTCGAGGAATCCAATCAATCGAATCCTGCGTAAACAATCCTGTATTCGAATACTCATTATCCCCTAAAACTAGATATACTGTATGCATCAAACAATGAGAGATGCATCATGCGAATTTTATACATCCCCACAGCACTGTTACTAGCCTGCTCTGGTTCTTCAGAAAAGAGAAACGACAATTCCGCTCCGATTATTCAACGTTTATCTATCACTGGAGATACGTTTAACACATCCGATACGTTGACCTGTGCAGTGGAGTATACCGATGAGGATGACGATATCGTATCCACTACCTATGAGTGGACCAACCAAAATGGCGATGCCATTGGTTTCAATCAAACGATCACTCTGCAAGTCGGTGTTGTAGAACCGCTTGAAATGATCAACTGCATGGTCACACTCGACGATGGTACCACATCTGTTAGTGAGATTGCATCGGCTACAATTGCAAACACCAATCCGACCGTAGACTCAATTGCCATCGAACCCACAGATAATATTACACCAGAGAGTACCTTAACCTGTAGCGCCACTGCCTCAGATGTAGATGGTGGAACACCAATGCTCTCTTACTGGTGGGAGCGTAATGGAGTCTCTCTCGCCTCCACGAGTACTCTTTCACTATCGATTGTTGGAGATGCTGCCATGGGGGACACTTTTACCTGTGTTGCGACGGCACTCGATGAGTATGGTGGAGAAGGCACAGACAGTACAAGTGTAACCGTTGGCAACTCACCTCCAAGTCTTGACGAGGTTCGCATTGTCGTAGCCAGCAATCCAGATCTTCCTTTTACAAGTCAGTTGGATGTCCAATGTGTTGGCGAGGGAATCTTCGACCCCAATGAGGATCCGGTGACACTGTCATACCAATGGTACATCAATGGCAATCTACAAACGGAAGTGACTTCCGATATCCTCGCTGCACCTTTTGCCGTTGGAGATGAGATTGGCTGTCAAGTCACCCCAAACGATGGCTTTGATGATGGTGATACTCTCGACACCAGCATTGAAATTCCAAATTCTCTACCAGAGATATTTTCTGTCGAAATCGATCCCAATACCGACGTTGAAGCCGATTTGGTCCTCACCTGTACTGTCGATGCGTATGATACAGATGATGGTACGCTCATGGGGCAATACGAATGGCTCGATGGCAATGGAAACTCGGCAGGGTTCGGAAGCACTCTAACGCTCTACCCGAATACAAATAGACCCGATGATGAAATCACCTGTATCGCACGGGTTTCAGACAACGATGGTGCAAATACAGAGTTTCAGACCAGTATTTGGATCATAAACACCGAGCCAGTTGTAAGCAATCCTGCTAGCATCACCAGTACTCCTACTCCAACATCCGGCGGCGTGTTAACCTGTGCGGCCAGTTTCTCTGACCTCAATGATGGGGCTCTCACACCTGCATACACTTGGACGTTGTCGGATGGAAGCCCCCTGAGCGGAAATGGCAGTACTTACACCATCAATCCAGCTGAGAACAACCCTACAGACACGATTGTCTGTACTGCATCTGCTGTAGATACAGACGGCGCAACCATCGAAACCATCAATTCAATCGTGATTGAGAACACTGCGCCAAGCGTCGATAGTCTAAGCATCTCTCCTTCCAACGCTGTAGAAGCAAATGTCACACTGGAGATGATACACAGCACTTCTGATATCGATGCCGAGTCCCTAACGGCTGAGTTTACATGGATCGATGACACTGGAACCATTCTGGGCACCAATTCTACGCTGGCCATCGACAACGGACGCCCAGTCGGTTCTACCATTACCGCAACAATGACCGTCACAGATGGTTACGGAGCCAGCGATACGGCTTCGGAAACCATCACCATTTTGAATACAACCCCAACCGTTGGCAGTCCTGCCAGCATTTCAGCCTCTCCATCACCAGTTACAACGGGTGTACTGACCTGTACCGCATCCTTCTCAGACTACAACGATGGTTCACTGTCTCCGACCTATTCGTGGACTCTACTCGATGGAACGCCACTTGCCGCTGTTGGGAATACATTAACCATTGACCCAAATACCACCAATCCAACAGATGAGATTGTCTGTACAGCTTCTGCCTCCGACAATGATGGGGCACCGATATCTTCCAGCACATCTGTGGTGATACAAAACACGGCACCATCGGTCGACTCCTTATCCATCACCCCAGATACAACTGTGGAAGCAAATGTCACACTGGAAATGGTGTACAGCGCCTCTGATATAGACTATGAAAACCTAACGACGACATTTGCATGGACCGATTCTTCTGGAATGGTTTTGGGCAGTGGTTCTACACTTACCTTAGACAACTCTCGCCCAGTCGGCTCGAGTATCACGGCGACCATAACAACCTCCGATGGCTACGGGGGGGTTGATTCAGCCTCAGAGACCATCGTTATTGTGAATACAGAGCCCAGTCTGGATCAAGCAGCGGAAATTGTCAGCTCTCCGTCCTCTAAAACAACGGGACTACTCACTTGCAGTGCAGTGTTTTCAGATTACAATGATGGTTTCTTATCTACGTCTTATACTTGGACCTTGAGTAATGGCATCATACTCGCCACTAGCGGCAGTAATTATACCATTGATGAAAGTGAGACCAATCCCGGTGATGAGATTGTCTGTACAGCATCCGCATTCGACAATGATGGGGCAGCAATCTCCTCCAGTACATCCGTCATTGTCGAAAATACAGACCCATACATTACCAGTTTCGCAATATCCCCTGACACATCCGTAGAAGCAAATGCCACATTGGAAATGCAAGTATCTTACTCTGACATCGACAATCAAGGTTTAAACCCCGTTTACGAATGGCGCAGTCCACAAGGAAGTCTTCTCGGCTCTAGCAATATCCTCCCTCTGAACAGTTCGTATGCTGTTGGCGCAACGATCATTGGTACATTTACCGTGACCGATATCAATGGAGGTTTCACGACACAGTCGGACGTGATTACCATTTTGAATACAACCCCAACCGTTAGCAGTCCTGCCAGCATTTCAGCCTCTCCATCACCAGTTACAACGGGTGTACTGACCTGTACCGCATCCTTCTCAGACTACAACGATGGTTCACTGTCTCCGACCTATTCGTGGACTCTACTCGATGGAACGCCACTTGCCGCTGTTGGGAATACATTAACCATTGACCCAAATACCACCAATCCAACAGATGAGATTGTCTGTACAGCTTCTGCCTCCGACAATGATGGGGCACCGATATCCTCAAGTGCGTCGATACTCGTGCAGAACACAGCACCATCGATCGATGGATTTTCCATCACCCCAGATACAAACGTCGAGGCAAATGTCACACTGGAAATGATACTCTCTGTATCGGATTTGGACAACGATACGCTCTCCATCCAATACAGCTGGCTCACTGGATCTGGTCAGAGTCTAGGCAGTGGATCCACCCTCACTTTAGACAACTCCTATCTAGTTGGCTCGACCATCACTGCAATTGCGACATTGACGGACACTTTTGGTTCTAGTGACACCCAAAGTGCGGTCATCACGATTGCCAATACAGCCCCTACAGTTGTCAGCTCCGCATCCATTAGTGCCTCCCCGAGTGCCATTACTGGAGGATTGCTCACCTGTAGCGCAAGTTTTACGGACTTCAATGACGGATCCCTGTCGACATCCTATACATGGACAAATGGCGTCAGTACAATCGGAACGGGGTCAACCTATCTAATTGATGCAAACAATGTCTCTCCAACCGATACCATATACTGTGAGACCAGTGCAACCGACAACAATGGTAGCACCGCCTCGTCTGTCGCATCCATTGCCGTGCAAAACACCAACCCATCGGTCACTAGCGTTACCATTTCCCCCACCACTATATACGTCGACAGTACGATTGTGTGTGCCTACACTGCCACAGATGTTGACTCTGGTGAGTCTCAAAATCCCAGCTATATGTGGTCACGGAACGGCACTCCGGAAGGCGGTACCAGTTCGACATACGCCGGTGCCTTAAGCGTTGGAGATACGATCATGTGCATGGTGTCCGTGACGGACACCTTCGGAGGTACCGACAGCAGTTCAGCCGCCATCACCGTCGACAATAGAGCCCCCAGTATCGTATCGATCACCCTGCCAAACTCAATCGACTCGCAAACGGATGTGAGCGCCGCAGTCGTCGCAACAGACCGACGCTTTGGAACGGTGCCATACCCACTCCCGCATGCTGGTTTAACGGCGATGTTCGGCTCTTCATCCAATTCCATCTCGGTGGAAC
>CALDQI010000514.1:0-3674 GCA_937911635.1 uncultured Pseudomonadota bacterium
GAGCGTATTTGCACCCCGTCATGGACCGGTCCAATCTAACGGTGCGATGCAACACATTGGTACGCCGAATCCTTTTCGAAGGAAAACGGGCTGTGGGAGTGGAAGTACTCCAAAAGGGCAAAGTACAGACCATTCAAGCCAATGAGGTGATTTGCTGTGGTGGCGCCATCAATACACCACAGATTCTCCAGTTGTCGGGCGTTGGAAATCCAGATTTACTTGAAAAGTACGACATTGATGTGGTGCATGACTTAAAAGGAGTTGGGGAGAATCTTGAAGACCATGCCGAGGTGTATGTACAGTACGAATGTACACAACCCGTCAGTCTCTATCCGTCTTTAAAATGGTGGAGGCAACCGTGGATTGGGGTTCAGTGGCTCTTTGGTCGAACCGGAATCGGTGCCAGCAATCACTTTGAGGCAGGGGGCTTTATTCGAAGTAACGAGGATGTAGACTATCCAAACCTACAATACCACTTCTTACCCATCGCGATCCGCTACAATGGAGCCAGCGCTCTTAAAGGACATGGATATCAAGTGCACGTCGGACCAGTACGCAGCGACGCTAGAGGACATGTTCGCATCAAGTCGTCAGACCCGACGGTGTATCCAGAGATTGTGTTCAATTACCTCTCCACTGAACAAGATAGGCGAGAGTGGGTAGAGGCAATTCGATGTACCCGTAGGATTATGCGTCAAGATGGACTGGCCCCGTTTAGAGGTGAGGAATTGGCACCGGGTCCAGGGGTACAAACAGACGAAGACATCTTGTCCTTTGTTCAAGATGAACTGGAGAGTGCTTACCATCCCAGCTGTACCTGTAAGATGGGGTATCACGATATGGCTGTGACGGACACTGAACTCAATGTGCATGGACTGGAAGGCTTACGTGTGGTCGATGCTTCGGCTTTTCCGACCGTTACCAATGGAAATATTTATGCACCGGTGTTGATGCTCGCAGAGAAGGCCGCCGACATCATCGCTGGCAATACACCTCTAGAGCCTATTCACGTTCCATATTACAAACATCAGAAGTCAGAAGCGACCCCATGAAATTTGATTGGCCACACCCAATAGAAGCCATCTTCTACGATATGGACGGTACGTTGCTCGACTCGGAACCGTTAACTGAGGCAGCAGTAGATGCATTCCTTTCCAAGTATGGGATTGATGCTGTGATAGACGCCACGCAATTTCACGGTGTGACTTGGTTTTCAATAGCCAAAATGCTGGTGTCATGGTTTCCCACTTTAGAAGGGGTTGAGGTGGCCGATGAATTGTCTATGGCCTTTCAACACGCACTTCAAACTCAAACACCGCCTCCGATTCCAGGGGCTTTCAAGGCAGTTTCGATCTCTGCTCGACGGTATAAAACCGCCGTTGTATCTTCAAGTCGGCGAAAGAGTATTCATTTTGTTGTCGGTAAAATGGGACTAGCGAACAGTGTTCATCATATTGTTGGGGCAGAGGATGTTCAGCATTCCAAACCCAATCCGCAGTGTTTTCAATTGGCGGCGGATCACTTTGGCATCCCATACCAGCGTTGTTTGGTGTTTGAGGACAGTATCGCCGGACTGCATGCGGCCCACAACGGCGGTATGGCAACAATCGCGATTGGTCCGAGTTCAGAAAAGGGTCCCTTTTCCACGATGATGATTGAGGATTATACCCAACTCAATCAGACATTCTTTGAGGAACTGTGTTCCGTCCGAGGTGAATCATGAAGCCGTTTTTGGTTGGTCTTTTATTGTGGTCTTGTTCAGCCTTGAAATCTGATGTGGTCTTGTTGGACGAGGCAAATGCTCTGTACGACATAGGTCAAAGCGAGGCTGCGAAAAAAAAGTATCTATCCGCTGCAAAAGAAGGGAATGTCGAAGCGCATTATCTGCTGACCTATCGATATATTTTGCGTCCTTCAGAAGAGTTGTTTCATTTGGAAGTGGCTGCAAAAGGAGGGCATGCTAAGGCCTTGGAAGCGTTGCTCGATGCACTCATGTTCGAGGACCCACAAAAGGGATTGGATGTGTACTATGAATCGAAGTCCGAACATCCAAATATTTCCTTTTATGATGATGAACATACCGTGGAGCTTCTAGGGTATCTTGCCGAGATACCCCAGCGCGATTTGATTGCGTTCTTGAATGAATACGACCTCAGTCAAGAGGAACTGAACAAGTCGAATTACGGATATTGGCAACTTGCAGAAGAGGCTTCTAGAGTCGGTAGTCGTTTTGGGGAGCCCAATCCTGAACGGACGTTGTGGTTGATATCTCAAGGTGGTGGCTCACCATTCGCATTTGGTGATGCTGTCGGGACATTTTACAAGCATTGGAAGAATGATCAGGTCGTACCGTTTGATTTGTGTGATTTTGTAACGAGTGGTGCCGGTGTGGGCTATTGTATACATAGAGAGACAGTCATCGCGGAAGAAAACAGAGTGGCAGCACTCTCAGCACTGGGGCAAGGGTTGTCGGAGGACAATCAAATTTTACTGCAGAAGGCCTACACTGTCATGAATGAATTTCTTGAACTGAAGGTGGATGCAGAAGAAATGCACGGTGGTACAGGTGCGTATGCTTGGTCTCTCGAATCCTCCAATCAACAAAAAGACGCTTATCTGACCTTTCTAAAAAATGCACTCAATGGTAAAATAGAGGCAGATATTGCACCTCTGTCCGCGGTGTCGGCGGAGCTCCAACAAACCTATGCCAGCACGCTTGAAAAGATTGCCCCCATAAATCTTCGCTATGTTCCAAAGCTTGAGGGGGTCAAAGCGGTACACTCCAGTTGGAAAGAGCATCAAGCCGTCACGTGTCGATTGATCGCACAGGTTCAACCGAACCTTGAAGAAAAATGCGCAGCCTATTTGGCTACACAGCGCATACAGCAGTTGGAAATCGTTGCGGATGTAGACTAGCATCAAGGTTCAACCACTTGTATCCGGTGGTTTTGGTGAGTCAGGAGATTCTATCTATCGTTGTATGAATTAGCGCCTATTTACCTTTTCCACACAGTTCGGGTGCTGCCCAAGGTGTACTGTCCGCTGGAAAAGGGATTACCGGAACAACATCCAAAGAGTGGTAGCAAACCCGTAGGTTGTGCATTTGGGACTCCTTTTGGTTGATGAAATCCAAAGTTATATCAGGAAGTAGAGACATGTGTATTTGACCATAGTTTTTTCGTATCATCGTATTTGAGTCATTAGAGAACTGTAATGATTGAAGAGGACCCATAGACAAAACGGGAGTCATTGTATCGAGCTGATATACGAGACCATTGTTGGTAATGGCGAATCGTTTGTCTGGAGAAATGGTTTGAAAGGTATCTGCTTCTACGAGATTGTATTCTTCAACCTCATCTTGCTCAGTAATTTTCCAAAATCGTTTTCTCGTTTTGGAGGTCACCAATGAAATGCTACCGTCTGAGGTGGATAAGAGATGGGTAACATCCGTTACAAAGGGAGTCGTCTGTATCAACTCGTCTTTGCTAAGATCAAACTTATACAATGTGTTTGAACAGAGTATCATCAGCTCCTTTTCTTCAAGCAGTGCAGCCGATTCACAGTGTAATTGGTCTAATATGTCCAAACTTGTATAGGATTCTTTTAATTTGGTGTCTCTATTCCAAACTGCAACGTGACCTGCATTATTGTAAAAGACCATGAGAGTTCCATCG
>CALDQI010000515.1:0-1539 GCA_937911635.1 uncultured Pseudomonadota bacterium
CTTTTGAAAACCAATGAAATAGACTGGAATGCATTTTCTATTTTTGTTACGCAATATTGAAGATAAAAAAGACTACCCGTTGCTTACCAAGATCTATTCAAAATCGCGGTCATAATATCTTATCGATTCTGGGGAATAAAAAAAATACATTGCAATGTGATGAATACGTACTCAGGTGGTGCACAGAATCG
The DNA here is from genome assembly GCA_937911635.1 of uncultured Pseudomonadota bacterium. Lineage (GTDB taxonomy): Bacteria > Myxococcota_A > UBA796 > UBA796 > UBA796 > CAJWHX01. Next base: position 192 of record CALDQI010000515.1, read on the forward strand.
AATCGGAGCAATACTAGTACCAAAACCAGAGGTTACATACAAGGGTCCATTCTTGGTATCGACCCAACCATAACTCCAGGACAACGGGGACTTTCCGGGAAGGATAAGCGCACCAATGCCTGGTATACGCACTTGACCAGCATGCGTGTGACCTGCCAGACACAAATCAGATCGATACGGCATCTCTCGTAAAAATGTGGCTGGGTCATGCGCCAAACAAATCACCACTCCACACTCTCTTTTAGTGGGAAAAGCGTCATCAGGCTTTGGATGTCCAGTGCTCTCATCATCCAAGCCAATAAACTGTAGAGGCTGATTGTTGATATTGACCTGAACATGGGTATTTTCCAAAAAGTGTATGCTTGAATTCTGAAAGGCAGCATGAATATCGGCTCGGCCATCTTTCACATCATGATTGCCAATGATTGCAATGCAAGGGATATCGACAGTGTCTAGCAACTTGACCACATCTGTAATGTGCACATGTGTACCCCCAATGACTCCTTGAATGACGTAATCACCAACAAGCACAAGAGCATCTGGCTTCTCACTCAAAATGTTGTCCAAGAGTTTCTCTAGGGCATCCAACGTCGCGTATGGTGAACCAATGTGTAAATCCCCCACAACCGCCAGTTTTATCTGAATACCGATTGGCATTGAGGATACACGATGGATAAACTCTCGTCGTTGAATCCATCTAGGCTCAATTAAAACCGACCATACACCAGCAAGTACAGTAAAGAGAACTGAACCAAATAGACCATAAGGATACGTCAACCAAAGAAGGGCTATATAAAGAACCACCGTGCTAATACCCACACAGATATGCGTCGGTGTCAGGGTCGTTTTTCTCAGCAGTCTCAACAAACTACGAATGGCAGCAACCCTCTTATTTGATTGGATCAACGGGAAGAATATCCCGTAAGACAAACGGAACCAATGCATTGTTCATGTTCACTTGAAGTTTCTCAATAATCTCACGTCCTTCTGTACAATCAATATCTATAAGTCTATCAACGACATCCTGAGTGAGTGGAAATCGTTCACATAGTTCGCTTAGAAACTCTAACTCTGCCATCATCTCCGTTTTCCTATTCAACTTCGACAATATCACACATCTAGATGCGATAGATTTCATCACTACAGTGTGTTCAGTATAAGTGATAAATTCAAACTCAATCGATTGAAGGACGTGAATGTCAAACAGCTGAATATCGTGATGAAACAAGATACACTGCTGTTCGATCTGTAGAACATTCTTCAACTGAATCTTGGCTGAAGGCACCACTTCCAATGCCAATACAATGTGCCCCAATGCACCTCTACAATCGTCTTTTTCTAGTGCAAA
>CALDQI010000516.1:0-6591 GCA_937911635.1 uncultured Pseudomonadota bacterium
CGGATGTAGGGACCAATACATCATCGTTGGCTACAGTATCTCAAAACGTACTGTTGAATTCATCGAACATTGGTCAAAACACTTCGAACATTCAAAGCGTCCAAACCAGTGTCACGCAGTTGACAACAGATGTTTCGAACTTGAGTGATCCAACGCAACTTATCGCAGATATTGATTCAAATGCCGATGCAATCACAACTTTGCAATCCAGTTTAACAACCACTGAACTGGACATCAGCAATCTGACCACAACAGTGGGTACTGTAGAATCCGATTTGAATGATTTATATACGCTGATCAGTGATGAAGGCTTTGTAGAGTCCTGGTCTACCTCTAGCTCTTCAAATTTGTTGTTGGGTTCGACCGGAGGTTCTTTTACAGATGTTAGTGGAGCCACCTTGACGATTACACCGTCTCATGATGGTGTTGTTCAAGTAAATGCTCAAGTCTACCCTGGAAGTCAATGGTGTCCATCAGGCTTTCAAAATGGAGGTACGAATAGAGGGTTTCGTGTGCAAGTCAGAGATTCATCAAATAGCAATATCTACACATCAAATACTTTAACTGGTGGGGCTGGAGCGAGTGTGAGTTTTGGTTTTGCTCAAGAACTAACAGGCGGAGAATTTTATCAAGTTGTGGTTCAGTTTGCGACCGATCAATCAAACAGCTGTATGATTGTTGGTCGAGAGATTCATGCTGTATTGCATTCAAACTTGTAAGGTCATTGCGATTGAATTCACCTAACATACTTCAAATGTACTGTGTTGGGTGTTCAATCATAAAGAGCCTCATCAATCCACTGATGGGGCTTTTACTGTTTACGGCTTATTTCAATTATCTCCTGTGTATAAAAGTGTGCACAAAACCCAAACAAATCTGACCAATCCTGCACACTCCAGACAAAGCCTGACAAACCCAAAACCCCCAACCAATCGATCAAATTGCGGTAAGGTATCGAAATATCTGGGATTATAGGATATGACGGAGCAGGGGTTCGACTCCCATCGTCTGCCGCCATTTTTATTTTGTGAAGTAGAGCATCAGGGTTGATTGGGAGTTGAATGAGAAGGTGTACTGTCATCGTCATTTTAGTTTGGACTTTGCATACTATATCTATGTACTCAACTTGAAGAAATAGTCATCACGAAAGACCTCATTTCAAGACAACAATCGAAAAGCAGTTTTCAACTGTCAGGAGAAGAGTTGCATTGAAGCCTTCGTCGCAATCGTAGGTTCCAGTATAGACACCAACTTCAAACCACTGTGGGTCTTCAGTATACTGAGTATCTTCGGTATCCTGTGTATCTTGGTGTATTCAGTGTCTGTTTCAGTATCGCTTTCCGATTCTGTTGTACCGGTGTCCTCGCTCTCTGTATCTTCCGTCGCTGTGTCGATCTATCGGGCCGTATCGTTTCTATGGAGTCCCTCTCACCGCAAGCCAATAATAAACCCAGAAGAACCATTATACTCTTCAACGTTGAATATCATAATCGCACATAAGATAGCTAGTTTATAACGATTACGCATTATCTTTGGAGGTACGGTTTTGGCTTGTCACAGTGAAGTGATGTAGTGTTTGTATCTGAGGTAATAGCGTACGGTTGATGATTGGCTGACCAGGATTCATTGTAAGTGCGTTTGCAAAAGTAGCAACAGTATGATGATGCCGATGCTTTGTAAAATCCTATTTCGCATTCGGATTGCTTTTTTCAGGTTTACGACGGTATGCATAATGGTCTGGTCATTGTAAGGAAACGTTGGATATGCAACACGATTACGTTTAAATAATGCCTCGTTCGTTTGTCTAAATACCTCAAACCATGGTTTTGCAAAACTATATTGCATTTGGAGATTTGCAACATATGATTGTTTAATAGGCATCTGTGGACTTTGGTGAAAGGTGCTATCGATCTCACGAATTTTCCTTTGCAAAGTTCTAAACTCATTGTGTAATTGTTCTTGGGGACGTAATTGCATCAACATCTTTTTATAATGATGCTCGGAGAATTGAGACGGTTCAACTACTTGTGGCCAGTTGATCCAATTATATCGTCGAAGTAAGTCGTCGTACTTTTGTTGTAATTGTTCTTCTTCGGTTAGTTGCCGAGGAGGACTTGAAGACGATCCCGAAGGCCAATTGTTTGCTAGTTCTTTGAGAGCAAAAGCCCCTAGTTTTCCAAGTAATAGAATAGTAACTGGTTCCATGAATACTTCTGTGTATTGTGCGTTTTCGATAATCATAATATATCATATTTTTATTAGGAATTTGATTGTCATCCCGCTGATCAAAAGTATGTAATGATAATTACGCAAAAATCTTTGCATGATCTCTTTCTATCTTGCACCGTATGTTTGCTTGGAGTCGATGTTCTACAAGAGTGGATGAGATTGAACACTGTATTCCCAATCTGTACTCAAAAGTGTGCACAAAACCCAAACAAATCAGACCAATCCTGCACACTCCAGACAAAGCCTGACAAACCCAAAACCCCCAACTAATCCATCGAATTGCGGTAAAGTATCGAAATGTCCGAGATTATAGGATATGACGGAACAAGGGTTCGACTCCCAACGTCTGCCACCATTGTTATTTTGTGATAATCTCCGTTGATAGGGGGCAGAAGGTATAAAAAGAGGCTCCGAGTCACTGTCAGATTTATGTTTACGACAGGCTTTGTTCAATATATTTTGGAAGCCTTTCAATGAAGGCTGGAAAGTGAAGGTGTCTTTCCCAGATTTCACGACATCGTTTTTGAACTTCGATGAGGTCTCGATGTTCAATCCAATCCTGAATTTTCTGGAGCATGTCCTCTGTATTTTGCGCACAGATAACAATATCATTCCAGTCGATTATATCTTCACACGGAAAAACTTGATCGGAATCGATCATGACTGGTATTCTTCCTGCACGTAGTGTTTCATAAAATCGTACAGAATAATTGCCTCTTCCTCTAGGGCAAAAAGAGAAGATATTATGCTCCATAATTTTGATGAAAGTACCTTTTAACTTGGTCTTCAACTCTTCGGTGATGGCTTCTAGTTCGGAATCTGATGCCTGTGGATTTTGAGATCTGAGCCACTCGTTCAGATCAAGATGATTGTAAAACCTCGGTGTTAAGAAAAAATTGGTTTTTACATCATTTCTACCATGTAGTTCTTGTACAACTTGTTCTCTTTGACTGTTTGTATGAGGGCATCCACAAAATCCAATAGTTGATGTAATATTGACTTGTGGACCTTTCCAATCTTCGTATGGGATTCGCGCTGGCATTACGATGTCTTTTTTCTCCATTGTTGACCGATTGACGGAACATCGTACAATTACTGTATTTCCGTCTGTTTCATATGGAAATGGAAAATCTGCGATGTGAAGAAAAACAAGAGGCTTGTTCCGCAAAGAGGGAAGAGTTTTTGCCAAGCGATTTCTATAGTTGTTGCAAAGATACTTTGGAACTTGCCCATTGACATACTCATATTCTAGACGTTCACCAATAAATTGCTGCGGAATCTTCTTGATCAACACACGTTTTATTTTTGGATTTAAAAATCCTCCATTGATCATATATGGAAAATATACTGCGTCTATAGTCTGTTCTTCTTTTAGTGTGTCGATACAATGCTGAGGTTCAAAAGAGTAAGCTCCTCTTAGTAAAATATCTGTTTGTTCTAGGAATAAATTCACTGGCATAATCGCCCCCCTTTGAAAAATGAGTAGAATGGGCTTTACATAACAACAATTCTGATTTTAATTTTGTATATTCTTACAGCGTACAATGGGGGTATAGAGTTTGTTGGCTTACGTCATAAAGAGTTACTTCTAGACCAATTGTCATCATCACATTAGACAGGCTGGGTATACTCCTGACACGTCTGTATAAATATAGCGTGTCATCAGGTGTGGTGACTTGCCGTGATGTCGGTGACGATAGATTATGACAAAGTAGAAGTTCGACTGCCATCGTCTGTCGTCATTGTCTGACATATATCGTATATCGGATAACGATATGGGAAATCTCTATTCTCGCGTGACCCTGATGGTTTGATTCACATCCAAATCTTTCAGAATGGTCATGGTTTCATCGGGCCAAATAATTTCCACTTCCCGAATCATTTGGACACCGCCCAGTCCAAAATGTGCTTCCAACGGAGAACTTGAAGATAAACTGGTTCCTGCAAGTATCCAGCGGAGTTGCTGACCTTGTTTGGTGGTCACTTTAATTCGAGCACCGACTGCTCGAGTATTCATCGTGTCCGGTTGTCGCAATTGAATCCGAATCCAAGAAGAGTCATCACAGTTGGCTAGATATGCCTTAACGGGACCATCGATTGCAGCCACAATCAAATCTAGAAAGCCGTCATTGTTGAGATCTGCCCATACACCACCTCGGGTAATTCCATCTAGATTGATTCCCCAAATGTCAGCAACATCAATCAGCTGACCATTCTCTTGAAGATACAGGGAATCTGGCTGATGTCTTGGATCGTAATATCCCTCTTGCTCAAATCCCACCTGGATTTCTTCTTCCAGTCCGAGATGACCAAATCCAACCCAGATGTCTAGATCTCCGTCGTTGTCTACATCTGGGAACTCTACACCCCAGCCGATATGTTGATCTGGTTGCTGACTCACAAAACCATATTGTTGTGTAGCATCATACCAATCGCCAAATCCATCTGAAAGAAAGAGCCAATTGCGCTTCCAGTCACTCACCGCAAAGTCGGGGTATTCGTCTCCGTTAAAGGCACCCACAGCCAAACCCATGCCATACATCCCCATGTCAATTCCAGACCCAACATCAGGAATCATTTCGAAATTTTCACCTGCATAGAACAGTTGATTGGGTTCTACATACATGCCAAAATCATTCACGATGTACAAGTCTTCTTTGAAATCTAGATTCATATCGACAAACGCGGCGCAACAGGAATAGGGTTCCGGATCGTGATTGGGCAATGATCCCAGTGAAAATCCATCGCCAGAATCATTCATGTACATGCGATTGAGTCCTGCCTCTTCAAACAATTCAGCATCGGTCCAAGGTGGCGGACCCACTGGACCACTTCCAGAAGTGAGCACCAATAAATCTAGATCGCCATCGTTGTCCGGATCTCCCCATGCCGAGCCGGGAGTGTAATGGACATCATATGGATCTTGAACAATCCCAATGTATTCAGATCGATCAATGAATTGTCCATCACCCGTATTTTCAAAGAATTGATGTGGTGTGACAAGGTTCAACAAAAATAAATCCAAGTCGTCGTCCCCATCAAAATCAGCCACACTGGCACCGACAGTTCGTACGGGGTCTACCATGGGTAGATTCATTTCCGAACGTTCATCAAAAGAACCATCGGATTGCTGGAAAAACAACAAATTGTGATCCAAGGTGGGGACAAAAATATCCAATAGACCGTCTTCATTCAAATCATCTACAACGATACCTTCACCACCAGCCCAAAACTCATCTCCCAGATATCCTTCTTCGGGTTGGTTGTTCCACTCACGTCCAAAGTTAGCACGGTACATGGGCTGAGAGGTCCGTTTTTGAGGGTCTTCGCAGGTCACATTACCATAGGATTCCACCACGGCATCTACCAATGGGAAGATTGAATCTTCTGGTTGATTTGGCGTCGTAATGGAGAACTCTTTGTCTTGATTGCCTGTGAAAAGGCTACAGCTTTGGAGAAATAACAGAGTCAACACTTGAACCTAGACTAACAGTAGAAAACACGAAACTTCAGCTGAAGTGGAAGCATCGAGACAGGATGGCTTGGAGTTGTATAAGATGCGAAAAATACCCTTGTAAACTGAAATAAATACAATCATGTACACACATATCATAGAGATTGAGTTTAACCATAGTTTCGATTGGAAAAGGATTCATTACCTCAAATTTAAACCAACAAGTGACCGATTGGTCATCACTTTGCCGTAAATGTAATAATAATGTTAAGAGATTTGTATAACTTCCTTTTATTCGACTGTATATTTACACGATATTGTAGTGGTAGTCTTTTGTAGCCACCATTTTCCCATTGGTGACCAAGTGGTTATGGCTTCAATTTGTATTTGTTTTTGGTGCTTTGTACATTATCTCTATTGAGGTCAATGTTTGATATGGAACATCTGTATTTGCCTTCAAATCGAATCATCTGAATATTATACGGGAGCATTCATGAGTGTACATAACAAGGTCATTTGGATCACAGGAGCCAGTAGTGGTATCGGTGCTGCCTTAGCAATTGAATTAAGCAAGTTCAAGTGTAAGCTCATTTTGTCCGCTCGAAATGAACAGAAATTGTTGGAGACAAAGTCTGAGTGTGTTGGAAGTCCAGATGATGTTGTGGTTGTGCCTTTAGATCTAAGTAGACAAGAGGGTGTAAGCCTAGCATATGAAGAGGCGGTTCAGTCGTTTGGCAAGATTGATATCCTGGTCAATAATGCTGGAATTAGTCAACGAGCCTTAACAGTAGATACTGATTTGGATGTATATGCTAGGCTCATGAGCATCAATTATTTGGGTACCGTCGCCATTACCAAATCTGTTCTTCCCGAGATGATAGAGAGAGGTTCGGGGCAGGTAGTGACCA
>CALDQI010000517.1:0-3729 GCA_937911635.1 uncultured Pseudomonadota bacterium
GTGAGATTGGAAACCGATAACCGAAGAAGACAGCGACATCATCTACCCTTTGTGGCTCTTAAAGGATCCCTAAAGCTCCTGACCCCTCACGAATCACCACAATTTCATCTCCAGTGAGGTCCAAGACAGTCGTTTCGACACCCGGTAAGTCATCTCCCAAATCCACTACCATATCGACAGCGTGACCGTGTTCTTCGAAGACTTGATATCCCATCGTCATCATCTGACCGTCGTCATCCATCGGGACAGATGTGGCAACGAGTGGTTCACCATGATGGGTGATGATGTCCAGTGTGAGAGGTTCATTGGGGATACGGACCCCAACGGTCTGCCGCTTTTCTCCGAGTCGTTTGCTGAGTTGCCGATTGCTGCTTAAAATGGCGGTGAAAGGACCGGGAAATATCTTATTTAATGTACGGTAATTTTGGTTGCCAACGGATCCCACTTGAGAGATCATCGATATTTCATTGCAGATCAGTGAAAAGGGTCGGTCGTCGGGGTGATTAGGGTTCAATTTCCGGAGTTTATCGATGCCTTTTTTGGACATGTAATTACAACAGAATGCCCAACTGGTCCCCATAGGAAGAGCGACGACCCCATGGTTTTGCAGCACTTGGTCGATTCTTTCAAGGTGCTTAGGATTACTGGGGTTGATAAAGGTGTATAAGTGTTCTGACATGGGGAGTTCCGGTTTTTGAGGGGACTTATACAAGAACATGAAACGAAAGAGGATGCAAATTTTCGACAGTTCCTACCTTGAATTTCCAAAAAATGACCACATGATAAATATATTGCTACGCAAAATTAAAATCATGATATGTTTGATGGGTAATTTACAGTTTGTGTATGTGTATAATCTAGGCGAGATATTAGACTTAATATCAACAAAGATGTCTCGATGATTAAAGTTGTTTTTGTACATACAATTTAAAGGAGCGTGTATGTTCGACATTACAAAACAAGACGAGTTTTTGGCTCAGAAAGGTACTTTTACCCTTGCGAACATTCGTAAGGCTTATCAAGATCAGTCTCCACGTTTGGCTGAATACATTTGTAAACTCGTCTATTTAGACCCCGCACCACGACAAATGTTCATAGAACAAAATCGCGGTGGATCGACCTTTTCAACGATTCGAGCGCAGATAGGTCGCGCTGCTGGTGAACAGCGCAGGATTTTGCGAAACAGCCCCAAACTGAAAGTCGGTGAATCGAAGCGTGTTTCACGCATTCTTTCAGCACCATACATCTGGCAAGCTCACAAGAGCGTTTGGGATCACCTAACGTCTGATACGATGAAGGACATGCTCCCAGAACGCGTCGGCATCCATGAGATTCTCATGGATTTGTGGAATGATAGTTCTGCGTATGCTCGAACGCAGCTGTTGCAGGTGTTGCGTGTGGTTCGTATGATGTATGGGGTTTGGAAGGCTCTCAAAACCATTTTCAAAGAAGCGGAAGTGCGTTTTGATTGGGAAGTATACGCGATTCTCGATCAGCGTTTTGATCAATACAAGGGTTGGATGGTTCCCTCTCCGAAGTATCTGTACATCAGTAAGGATGATCAGGCTGAGAAAGATGCTGATGGCGAATTGATCCGCACGCAAGAAGAGAAAAGGGATGTTTTGCAACAGCAGTTGGACGATTTGGAAGAGTCTGAAGCGAATCAAAGCACACGAGACGACTTGACCCTGCAACTTGCCCAACTAAACGACAGCATTGCAAAGGCTCATACAAATGCCCAGTTGGAACCCAGCGTTTACAACTGGGAATACTTAAAGCGGGAGTGGAGCGAACAGAATGCCCACAAAGATTCGTATTCGTACAGTCCAAGCAGTAAGACGATGTCCTACTTACGCCGCCGTTCGGCTCGAACAATGCGTAATCTTTCTAAGGATTTCCCTCAGGTTTTCGCAGCTGCGGCTGCAGAAATGATGATGGGTCCTCATACTACTACAGTGGTGTGGGAGCTTAGAGACAACTACGATGAACTGTGGAAGGATCGAAGCAGTCAGGAAGCCTTGATGAAGATTGTTGAACAGTCAAAGAACAATAAAACTGTTGCTTGGGCATATGGTTTCCTAAAAGAGAATTTCCGCAAAGAGATGAAAGCGGTGGATGCAGACTGGTTGTACCGTGTCTCTCAGTCACAGCACGACTTCATTCACTCATTGGCTCTAGATTATCTGCAAACCGTAACCGGTGTAGAAAAGGGCAATTTTAAAAAGGTGGGCTACCATAAAACGATCATTGACTTTTTGGGGTTTGGGTTGGTTAAGCATGGTAGTAGCGAGATCAACTTTGCCGTTGAGTACCTGACAATGGTGGGTGCAGATCCACAGAACGAATGGTTGCAGGATGAACTTCCATTGGAAAAGGTAGCCTCGTTAATGCGCTCTAACAATCGTCAAATTCGTGATTTAGGTACGAGTTTGATGTTGGGTAAAGACGGCAAGTCTCCTTACGAAGAGAGCTTGAAAGGAGCGTCTGGCTTGAATTTCTTCACCGTATTGCTCAATGATGATAAAACTGTTGAGTTTGCGATGGAGCAGATACGAAAGCGTGGGTATACCTTATCCCCCGATTGGTTCGTAGAACAACTCACCGGTGATGTATATGATGCACGTGAGTTTGCCAAGCGCATGTTAAAGGACCCACAGATGTTTGCTCGTGACGCCAATTGGACGAACTTTGCTGTATCTTTATTGCGAAAAGTACCTGAGCAGATGGATGACTCCTACGAGGTATACAGTTTGGCATGGGATAAATTGACGACCGCAGATATGGAGGGTGTACCCTTTCTTGCTGGTCTAGCCCTAAACAATATGAATTTCTTACGTTTCTTGTTCATACATCCATCTGAACAAGTGCGAGGATATGCGATGTCGCTGGTGCGTGAAGAAGTGTGCACAGTACAGGATTTGGGTGTGGATTTTTTGAAGACCATTGCTACCAAACGCGAGTATAAAGCCCAACTTGAAAGAGATGTGCCTTTTGAAGAATTTGTGGGTGAGTTTACAAGTGCTGTATTTGGTCAATATCTCAAGGATAACGTGGATAACGACGTTTATGGTGATAATGTTGGTAAGATGGTGCGTGGTTGGTTGTCGAATCAAACGCTCTTCTCCTTGAAAGACATAGGGCTAGAGTGGGCATTTAGGCGCATTGAATATTGGCAGTCTGATTATGGTTTTGTTCGAACAGTTTTTAAACGCGATGTCACTCTACCAGAAGTTGGACATTTCTTGCCTCAACTCAGCAAAGACGAGTTCAAGTCTGACAATCTCGTGATCAACAGTGCCCGTCAAATCGCTTGGTATCTGTATGACAAGTGTTTGGATGCGGGTTCTAAACGAGCCAACTTCTACAAATCGTTGCTTCGTGATCGAAATGGTCGGTATCGTGTACACAAAAAGTTGTTGGAGTTGTCTTCCGAGTACGTTTGGCCATCGGAAACATTTGACTTCGCGTGGTTTGCTCGTTGGGCTAGCAGTAAACGTGAACCCATACGAACGTTTGCAATTGAGATGTCTCGTTATGAAATGGCAACCTGGGTAGGTACCGGCGCTATTGGATTTAAAGACATCCGTCCGTTCTTCAACGGATATAATGATGTACAATCTGCAGTGGTAAAGGCGATTTACAATCCCCCTCAGCCGATAGAAAATAGTCGAATTGATTTAGTTGAACTAGAGAAAATAGGCGGCTTCCAATCTCAAGATCTCTATCCAT
>CALDQI010000518.1:0-4222 GCA_937911635.1 uncultured Pseudomonadota bacterium
TTCTCTGCTTTTGTAGATCGCTCGGCGCCGACTATAGTAGAGTCATCATCAATTTGTCGCCGCTCTGCTTTGAACACCAACTTTCCGGCTTTCATTTTTTCGTCGTTAATACCACTTATCGCGCTTGCTTCAAAAGTATTGGGAGACGCACCCACCTTCGAAGAAGAGAAGAAAGACTTTCCTATGGAATGGGGATGTTTATGGGGCGTTTCTGCCACCGCCACCGTCGTCGAAGAAGTCTTTGATTTTTGTTGCAGCCTCCAATTCTTGCCGATCTTCCTCCCCTCCCCAGGAGTATCGTCGGCGTAACAGTCTTCATCAACATGATCGCTCTCCATGTAAACAATATCCGACATTTCACTCTTAAACGTCGCCAAAATTTTACTCTTCTTCTTCTCTTTCTCATCCTTCTGCACGCTGATGTCAGCGTAACGCCACATCGACTGTCATAGCAGGGCTGCGCACAATGCCACCTACGAAAATACCGCAGAGGAAAATACCGTAGAGGCGACGGCAGATGTGGATCAAGCCATTGTCGATGACTTTACGGAAGATGTTACTCAGGTTATTTCGGGACTAGATGATGGAGCGAACGATTTAATTTCAGGCTCTAACGAGGCTGTTGAAGCGTTTGACGAAGATATTAGAGAATCAGCCGTATTGACTGGATTCGATGACGATGGGTTTGAAGATATCGATGATGAGTTTGCAGTTCAGGCCATCGAGGCAAACCTGTGGGACGAATTGGAAGATTCTGAAGAAGAGATTCTGACGGCAAAGAGCCAACCATCCATAGACTCTGAAAGGGAAAAGGAACCGCAACACAGCATTCAGTCCACTAAGAGTGCATTGCTGGCTGACCCCAAGCCATCTACCTCACAAAGGCAATCCAGTATTGGCGGTTCGGCTGAGATTCAAGACAATGCGATGATTCCAGAGATGGAATTGGATGAAGAGCCTGCAGAGTCAGGAGACTCAAAGTCAGATACTGTTGCTAGTGAATCCAAGAACGTTAAGCCAAAACAACGGTTGAGTTTCAGTAATAAAGTACCAGAGGTAAATAAGGTCAAAAAGCGGGAGATCAATGGACTTCACGCGTTTGCCTTTATCGTTCTCTTTTGTATTATTGTGATTGCCTATACTGGCTGGAAGGTCAACAGAGACAAGCAAGAGTTTGCTGGGATAGAAACCAACTCCACTGTGCTAAATCCCATGACTGAAGAAAAGAAAGGCTTGCAGGAGAACGATAACAAAGATGGTCAAGGTCCTGAATCAGAGAATGATCAAGAAGGAGACGAACCTGGTTCGCTAGAGGCAGATCTGGAGAAGGATGCCACACAGCCGATCGAAGAGGGGGAATTCGTCGACCCATATCCTCAGGTCCTCCCAGATGTCCCGGAAGAAAGTTTTGACTTTGCAAATGATAAGTCTTCACGAGAATTGACTCGTGAAGGGTATCGTGCTTTGCGAGAAGGAAAACCAGATCAGGCTATAAAATTGTTCGAACTCGCACTAGAAAAGGATGGTACATTTGCCGAGGCTGTCCTTGGGCTGGGCAAATCGCATCAGAAAAGAGGGGAGTTAGAAGAAGCAAAGGAAGCATACTGTCGTCATGCAAATTTGCCTCCCGAGAGTTTCTCTCCAAGTACGATGGTAGAAGATGTTAGCATATCACAAGGGATTGTCTCTCAGTTGGGACTTACATGTGATGATGCATGAGCCAATGGATAAGCAATGACAAAACGAATGAAGCCTGAGATACATGGAGAAAATGTCATAGGTACCTCCTTTACGGGGCAACGAATCAGCGGTCAAAACTTTGAAGGTCAACCGCTTGCCCACTCAGATTTTTCCTATGCAGATCTAAGAGATGCTTCTTTTCGAGGCTCCGATTGTTTGGGCGCAGATTTCGAGCAAGCCATTTTGCAACGAACCAATTTTCGAGGTGCTCGGATTAAAGGGTGCGACTTCTTTAAAGCCGATGCAAGAGGAGCCAATTTTCGGAAGTGTTTGATTCGAAAGGCTGATTTTGGTAGTGCCATTTTACAAGGAGCGTTGTTCGAAGGTGCGGATCTAAGAGAGGTATCGTTTCGTGGTGCCGATTTGCAAGAGGCCATGTTTCTTGGGGCAGATTTATCGGGCGCAACTTTTGGTGGTGCAGATTTACGAGGCGCCTTGTACAACGACAAAACACAATGGCCCGAAGGGTTTGATCCATTGGATCATGGGTCCTTTCCACTTGAGTGGAAACCGTCTGAGCCCAATACAAAGCCCACTGAAGACGAATAGAACTACACTTGAGATATTTGGAGTCATAATGTATGCATTCGTACCTAAAAATGGTGCACCGATTGATGTGCAGAGCATTCAAGCAGTTGCGGATATCCCTCCAACTCTGTTGGAAGCATATTTACACTTGCGATGGGGTACTGAACATCGAGGGGTGGTTCTGTTGGGGTTAGAACCGAATGGTAAACGACCGAAAAAGAGTGGACCTCCGGGGGTGATGCAGTTTTCCATTTCTAATTTTGTGTTGTCTAGCGGTGTTGCTATTGTACCGATGGACAATAAACCAGTGTTGGTTCGCTACGAAGATTCTCAAGTTCTTCAATTAGAGGAGCCGGAAAAGAGTCAGCAAAAAAGAGCTATTGTGTTAAAGTTGTCGATTCAATCTCAAAGCCAGTCAGGTAAATCTCTCGCGCATCTCAAGGTGAGTCCCATGGTTTTAGTGGTGAACCAGGATGCCGTTGATAATGCCAATATGACGGTTTTGGCAAATGAATTGGCACCTAATATTTGGTCAACGGACGTGTGCCGAATGGTGAGTAAGGAGCACCCATTGGTCGATACATTGATGAGCCTGTTCGATACTCTAGAAGATAAAATTTGGGAAGCGGATATGCATGGTCAACCATGGCAGGTGCAGCGTTTGGGGCGTGAGTGGAAAACATATCAATCCAAAGCCTCCGTTTGTGTAACCGCCGCCCGAATGGCATTGTCGATGAAACCGACTGTGACCTCTGAGCGAGTTCGTGTTCTGACAAATCTTCACTGGCAGCTTCAACGCTCTGTGGAGCAGGCTGCGCAAGCACTATCCAACTGGGTTGGAGTCTTGGAAGCTGCAGACCAATACTCTCCAGTATTTTCCGCTCCTCCTGTAGAATGGGATGAGATGTAGTAGGGGGTAGATTATCTAGACTGTGTCCCAAGCCAGTCTAAGTTTAGGTTCCACTCATGGTTTGACCGTTCTTCCCATTGTTTGAAAACCAGACCGATGTACTGACTGGTTCTACTTTGAGACCACTTGTTCACAGTAGCCAAATGTTCACGAGCCTCTATGCCCTTTCCCTGAATGTGAGCAAATCCCAAGTGCTTTACGGAATGGCAAGCCGGACAGAGTGCGATCAATCCAAGTAGAGTTTGAGTGTGGTTGGTGTCGTCATAGTTCCACTTTTCATGGCATTCCACTGGCCATTTGGGGCCCTTCCCATTGCAGATCTCACATCGATATCGAGCCTTTTTATAGACTCGCTTTCGCAGTGTATCCCACATGTCTTTGGTCAGAATACTCCTCAGATTGTCACCCCAGGCAGTACTTGGAACGAGTTCGACAGCTAGTTTTGGTGTTCCAAAGTCATCCAAGGTCAACAGATTCACCACATCCACAGGCACGTTTCGCTTGTGGATTGTCAATGTCAAAGCCTGATTCCATTAAGGATTCCTTCCAGTCAATAACAGAGTTCTTGAGCTTAGCCATCTGCTCTGTCTTTACAAAGACTCTGAGTTCGCCGAATGTAAAGATTGTATCATCTGCTTCAGGGGCATCTTCAAACTCAATGATGTATTTGTTGCCCGAGCATCCACCATCTGAATAGCCAAATCTCAAACCAAATCCTTGTGCATCCATGCTCTCTTGCAATGAACGGATATTTATGAGTGCATTTTCTGTGACGTGAATGGTATCCATGTTGACCTCGCTTTTACTTTTATATTAGTCAGTATTCACAAAATGTCAACGGTGCTCACAGTCGTTTTTCGTTGTTTGTCAGTGCACTTTACAGATGAATGAGATATGGTAGACAATAGATTTGTGGAGGTGAACCTGTGTTTGGTCCGGTGATAATTAAGCCCAACGAAATACAAAAGATGCGCAAGGCCTGTAGATTGGCCGCAGATACGTTGGAAATGATAGGAGAGCATATTCGCCCTGGCATAACGACAG
>CALDQI010000519.1:0-17024 GCA_937911635.1 uncultured Pseudomonadota bacterium
GCTGGGGCACTGCATGTGGTCTCAGGCCCTGATCACCTCGCCGTAGTGGCACCATTGGTCGCAGAACGACCTTCAAAAGGGTTCCACTTGGGTTTTCGATGGGGACTGGGTCACGGTCTAGGTGTAGTGATACTCGGTCTTCTTGGCATGTTTGTCAAGGGCTATATCGATGTAGAAGCGTGGTCTACCAGTGCTGAGGTTCTGGTGGGATGGCTCCTTGTTGCTGTCGGACTGTGGAGCATCTGGAACAATCGTTCTTCCGGCCCGAAAATCACGGCTGGTCACGACCACTCAGACGATCGAGTGGTGTTCGGCGTGGGATTGTTTCATGGAATGGCGGGCACTGGACATTTACTGGGTGTACTGCCTTCACTGTTGTTGTCCCAAACCGAAGCGGCCATCTATCTCGGGATGTACTTTATCTCTGCTATTGGAGCGATGATGGGTTTTGGATGGCTGTTGTCCAAAGTCGTTTCGAGTGTGGGTTCCCTTCGAACATGGACGCTACTGACTGCAACTGCTTCTATCGGTGTCGGATTGTATTGGATTCTGGTCCAAACAGCTTGAGTATCAGATATAGATCTACACGCTAGGAAGGCAAAACCGACGCACCGAGCATATTGAGTAGTCCCTTTGGATTGTCAACGTGCAACCAGTGACCAGCATCCAGCGTGTGATACTGACCTTCATCGAGTTCTTCAAGTGTCTTAATCGCATCAGTATCCCACCTGTCAGATCTCAACGCTCGTACCAAATGAGTGCTGGTTTGAGAATTTGGAAACTCCAACACATGCCATAGATCTTGGACGAAATAGTCGTTCAGCAGCTCTGCAATCCCGTCGAGATTAAACCGCCAAACGAAGCCTTCTGGAGTGCGAGACAGATTGGTGGTCATCCACTGCGAAATCATTTCTGATGCACCTTGCTGCATGAGAAAATACTTGACCTCCGAACGCTTTTTGACTGGGAGTGGTACGGCATTCAGCCACGACAACACTGTCCGCACTTCATTTTGATCCTGATCATCGGTACTGAGGGCACCTGGAAAAGAGTCTAGTGCCCAAATCTGTTCTATTTCGCTAAAAATCGGCAACGCTGCACACTGCAAAGCCACTTTCCCACCAAAGGAGTGTCCAACTATCGCACTAAAATCACCCACTTCGGATTGCAGATCCAAGACCTCAAGCGCACATTGCATCAGGGTATTGTCACTGTCAAAATGGGGTGAACCACCGTGATTGCGTAAGTCTACGAGCACAAAACATAGGTCAGGACGCATGCGATGCCATTTTTGAATGAAGGATCGCCAATTGTTTCCCGCACCAAAAATACCGTGGAGCACTGCGACGATGGGATTCGAATTATCACCGATGACAACATGACTGAGCATATTTAAATCTAACTCAGTATTATTTAGGACACAACGACTTTGTATTAGGTACCCTCTATCGTCTTTGGATTGAGCAAGATCTTTCGTTTCTCAATCGGCATCTCTCCATAAATTCTATCTGAGTCCCATTCGGTATCGGGAGCACAGCTCTCTTGAACAGAATGAGACCGCAGCGCCGTCCACAAAATATTGGCACTCGCAAGGCTACCCATGCAGAAAACGACTGTTGACGCTAATTTGGTGTACTCACCATATTGTGAGAAAATAACCGTTAATACCAGGGTCACTACGAACATCATCACACCTGTTATCCCGACCGACGCTCGAGATTTAGAACACATCGGGTATTCTGCAAAGCATACGACACCGTTCGAAGCATCGAGTACAGCACGGTATTCTTTTCCGCGATATTCGTAGGTCAGTTCATACAATGGATAAAAGACTTTTCCTTGTGATTCTTTCGTGACCTTTGGGTTGCACGGCACCTCTTTGAACCGATCTTGATCTCTTTTCAGCAATGCCTTTTCAAATGGCTCCAACATTAATTCGGCATGGTCATCGGGTATTGTAATGGGGTATACCTTCGATTCAATATGTTCCTTTTGCATGACCTGCTTTACCCGAACCGAAAAACGATACTCTTGGATCTTCGATAAATACCACAATGTTGGATTGAGAATGATCGCCTTGGTGTCCACTTCAAAGATGGTCTCATTCAGAAATGCTTGCACTCGAAACAACTTGATCGGTATAAAAGCCAATGTAGAATCAAGTACTGTTCGATTCGCTGAAAAATCATCAGGAATTCCAAATCGATTGAGCAAAAAACGACTCAACTGTGTTTCGATTTCTTGGCTGGTAAAGTTGATCGGATAGTACGGTGCCTCATCTGCATCCATTTTGTGCAAAGGGGTATCACAATATGGGCAAGACAAAATCATCGTCTTGGGCATTGCAATGACTTGACCACCACAAACAACACAACTCTCATGAATACGACCACAGGTTGTACAAGTTGAATTGCCCTCAACTACATTTCCACAGACGCAGTTCATCAGATTTCGTCCTCGCCATCAGGAAGAAGATCAATGTGAACACTGGCCGTCAATCCATCTGCCGTAATCAAGGCAAACAGAGCGCATATCGCAACCAAGACCATGATCAATACATCGCCTCCGTCCAACCCTTTCATCGTTCCAAAGACCATATAGACACCATTGCACACAATCCCGGCGACAATCAACGCAGAAACCCCTGTCAACCAAGCCCCGATTCTACTGGTCAAAAATACAGGTTCCATAGCAGCAAGTACTTGCCCATTGCCACCACTTACAGCCACTCGATAATGTCCTCCTCGGTATTCATATTGAACAGTCCAAAATGGAAACAAAACAATGCAACGATTTTCTTGAACCACTTCCACATCAAATTTGGTCAATGCATGGAGCCCAGTACGAACCTTGTTGCCAATGGTATTGATCAATTGGTCTTGTACTTTCAAATCTACAGTCGGTTCATCTACATCCACAGGCAATACCGGCAAGGCGACTGAAGCCCAATCGATGGCTTCAAAGTCTACCGTTTTTTGATAAAACAACACGCGATGGATGATCTCCATACCAAATTCATAAGCGTGGGTTCGTCCCAAAATTGGAAAGTCCATTTGTTCTGACACCTGTCCTTCTTCCCATACTTTCACCGTAGAATTGTCACTTTTTTTCTTGTAATACCCCTTCCAATCGCCAGAGATCTGTGCCTTTGTCAGAAAAATGGGCACATACACCCCTTCTGCGGACTCGATGGTGATCTGCTTACCAGACATTTGTTTATCCTTCGCCATTCGATCATAGACTGCATCCATGATGTCCTGTTTCGATCTAGATGGAATCAAAGCAATAGGGATATCACCCATTTCCTTCGAAGGATATCGATCTCCACAGTGTGCGCACACTACGAGTAAATTGTCCGGTGGAGATTCTACACCTGCACCACAACTGCGGCATTCAAAGGTTACAAAGGCCATTGATTTTCTCGAGATGAACGATCACCATGATCTTGAATGGTGGCTTCTATGGCAGTGTGATTGAGCATTTGAATTGGTAACCAATAAACTGTTAATCAACCATGTCTATCAATGATTTCAAAGGATTGTACAATGACCAATCGCACTTGGGGTGGCTTTCATGGTAAAGGAGGTAGTTCTAAGCAGCTGTTTTCGAAATACACAATCGATCCAAGTCTAATCGAGTGCTGGAGTCCAAGTCGTAGAATTGGAAACCCATGCTTCACAGGACAAGAGGCCGTTTCAACCGCTGAAATCGATCTTGCACACCAGTTTATGATGCTTGAACAACCAGCCCAGTTGATCGCGTACAGTCGCGGTGGCTCAATCTACGCACAGATGATGGCTCAATATCCATCCGTACCAAAACATTTCATTGTATTTGTTGCGGCAGCTTGGAAGCGATTCTGGAACTCAGATAGACCCCACGTGCCAAATAGAGATTGGAAGGGACTCATCATCCACGGTGACTTGGATGGTCGCGTTCCATTAAAATGGAGTGTGGCGTTAAGCCAAGAAACAGGTTTGCCATTGGTCATCCTACGTGATGTTGACCATATCGGTACAATATTTGATGCACCTTTTAATGAACGATTTCGAACTCTGGGGGTCGTAGCACCACAGGATCTGGATCTCGAGGGGTTGCCTGATTGGAAACAACGAATGGAGTTCAACTCTGATGATTGGAAGACAGCGGTTGCTCAGCAACAAGCATGGGTCGACTTGCACTGGCGCCCTATACAACCTGACATCAAAATCTAACCCTGATGTTACGATGTATCCTGATTGGACAGTTGGAGTCGATTGTCAACCGCCAACTGACCATAGGTCATCAGGACCGATTTTGGATTCTGCACATACTCTTCTTCTGATGCCTGTAATTGAGATGAGGAGGACACAATCCTTCGGATGGTAGAAGCACCCATACACAGAATGAGCAATGGTGCCAAAATACCAATGGTTCCATATATCCTAAACCCAAGTGCCAATGCGACGGTGATAGCAGCCATCAACAGTTCAGGTCTATGAAGGGTTGAACGAGACTGTGAAAACAGAATCAGTTCTTCTGTCTCTCCAAGTCTCTTGATTCGGCTGTCGGCGGGCATCTTCTTCGCGGCGGACAGTAACAGATACCAGCATATTCCAACCAAAATAACATCGATTATAAAAATGAACATTCCTTCATTGGAACCCATTTGAGTATCTAAGGCTGTTGTCCATCGTTTCATCACCACTGGAACACTCGTTTCGGCAATGAAACCTGCACCCGCAAGACAGGCAATCGATTGTACCCACAACCCCAATTTGCTGGTGAACAACACGGGCTCCGTTATCGCCAACACCTTTCCGTCACCGCCATTTACCGCTGCACGATAGACCCTTTGTTTGTGTCGATACTGAACCGTCCAAAATGGAACATAGACAATGCAGCGGTCATGGTAGTCAACCTCAACGTCAAATTTCGTCAGTATAGTTGTTTTCGTTTCTTTCAAGACTCTGTTTTGCTCATCTTGAATGATTTGTTCCCTTAGAATTTGGTTTAACTTCGAAGTATCGATATCAATCGGTAGAATAATACTTTCCACAGCATTCCAATCTACGTCTGCCAGATCGACTGGTTGTTGATCAAATACCGTTCGATGGATGAGTTCCATCCCAAACTTGTTGACGAATGTACAACCGAACAGTGGATAGTCCGTCGTTTCATCTAAACTTCCCGAACTCCACGTCTTAGATACTTCTGGACCAGGTTCTCCCCCACCACCACTATTCAAATTTGGAGAGCCGTAATAGCCAATCCAAGTCCCTTGAATGGTGGTTCTAGTGATAAGTACAGGAAGATATATGCCTTCTAAAGACTCAATCGTTATCGTTTCACCTTTCATATGACGACTGTCATACAGCTGTCGTTTCGCTGCCTCTGCAATCATCTCAATCGATTGAGATGGTATCAGTGACACTGGTAAATCTGCAATGTCCTCTGATGGATACAACGCTCCACAAGATGTACAAATCACGAGGGCTTTTCCCAGTGGAGATTCGATGATCGCATCACACTTTCGACAATTAAAAGTTTTAGCTGACATGATTCCCCTATTCAAAACTATCCAATCAGTTTGTCACCCAGTATTCAAATATCGCCCTGTGCAAACACATTAAATGAGTATAGCAAAAGAGTTCAAATTTGATGATCCAACGGAGGAGAGATGAGACTCGAAAATGATATGAAATTGGACTACAAAGATGTGTTGATCCGTCCAAAACGAAGCACCCTTCGCAGCCGTAGAGAAGTGACACTGGATCGCACTTATACTTTTCGGCACAGTGGTCAAACCTGGACCGGCGTACCTATCATGGCAGCCAATATGGATGGTGTCGGGACTTTTGGTATTCATAACGCTATCGCAGAACACAAGTTGTTCACTTGCCTTGTAAAACACTATGATCAAACAGACTGGGAGACTCAGACCACGTTCAATCCCAATTACCTAGCTATCAGCACTGGAACCGGTCAAGCAGACTGGGAAAAGTGCCAAGAAATCATTTCTAAGTACAACCTCTCTTGGATCTGCATCGATATCGCCAACGGATACTCCGAGTTCTTCGTCGAGTTCATCAAGAAAGTCCGAGCGCATTTTCCAAACCTCACCATCATCGCTGGTAATGTCGTGACTGCAGACATGACCCAAGAACTGATCATGAGCGGGGCAGACATCGTCAAAGTAGGGATTGGTCCGGGTTCGGTCTGTACCACTCGTATCCAAACCGGTGTAGGTTACCCGCAGCTCAGCGCCGTCATGGAATGTGCAGATGCGGCACACGGTCTGGGTGGTCACGTGATTGCCGACGGTGGTTGTACCTGTCCAGGAGATGTATCCAAGGCTTTTGCCGCCGGTGCAGACTTTGTCATGCTCGGAGGGATGCTGGCTGGACACGAAGAAGGTGCCAACACCATCATCAGTAAGTTCTTTCACACTGGAGAATATGAATCTGTGGATGGTGAGATGAGCCCCAAATTTGAAGAACGGAAATTCGTTCAGTTCTACGGAATGAGTTCTGATACTGCAATGGACAAACACGCTGGAGGTGTGGCCAACTATCGGTCCTCTGAAGGTCGAACCGTCGAGGTCGCCTACAAAGGTTCTGTTCACGCCACCGTACTAGATCTACTGGGTGGAATACGCAGCACTTGTACCTACGTCGGAGCCCCAACGCTCAAACAATTGAGTAAATGTACGACTTTTGTACGGTGTACACAGCAGTTCAATGCGGTATTTGTAAAGTAGAAGCGAACTGAACGTATCAGTCGTGCTAAAATAGTCTCGAACCATTCATAGTGTCTTGAGATCTGATCTTACCTTCCAACCATCTAGATACAACTTCGTAAGATCTAGAGACCATATTTGACAGCATTCGATAGACTCTTTTCACTCTTTTACTTGGAGTTCCTATGACAAAACATCTCTTTGGAATCGCTGCAGTAATTAGTTCTGTAGCATTGTTGGTCTTCTCTATTGGCGAGACATTTGCCTATCCCCAAGGTCCAAATGTAAGTTTGGGAGCCAACCCGATTGTGACCCTAAGTTGTTTTAGTCACAACCATTATCAAAATATTTATCAGGTCCCCACTGGTATGAACTTAGTGATTACAGACTTTCATGTTGGTTCTGATACAAATGGATACATTCGAGTTGGCAATTCATCTAGCCTGAACAACAACGACAATATCCTGCGACACTATCTCCATAATGCCAGTCCAACACACATGTCTTTCAGATCTGGAATTGCCATATCAGAAGGACTTTATGTACAGTGTTCTGCGGCAAATGATGGTAGCTTTGCCTCTGGATACTTGGTACACTCCTAAGCAGACGAGTTTGTACATATCGGTTATGACGTATCCATGACTACCCAGATAGAATACATCGAAACCGAAAATTTTCGATTTGGATATTCAGAGTCACCTTCTCTAGATAGTCCTCATCCACCAATTGTTATGGTTCATGGATATCCTGGTCGTCCACAAGACTTTCGATTTCTATTTCCCTACATGCAAGACTTTCGATGTGTTGCACTGGCGATGCCCAATTTGGATATTTCAACCACAAGAACAGATGTATCCATTACAACGATCGTCGATCGAGAAAAGGCCATCATAGAGTTTTTGGATACAATGAATATTTCAGAGTGCATCCTCATGGGTCATTCCATGGGTGGTCCGATGGTATTGTCAGCCACCTGCAATCATCCTGAACGCATCAAAGGACTCATCATTATTTCAAGTGTGGGTGCTCAAGAATACAGAGTCTTCCGAAAATCAAAACCAAGATGGGGCTACAAACTGATGACCGCCCCACTGATTGGCCGGATGTTTAAACCATTTATGATGTGGGTTTTTAAAAAATTGGGGTTCCCAAAAGGTATCAGTGCTGATGCGATGCTCTATGTTCTGCATTGTGCAACAGATTTCTCTTTTCAAGAGAACAAACGCAACTTAGAACGGTGTCCTCAACCGGTACTGAATATCTCTAGTCAAGATGACCCTTACGTTGAACCAGAGCTTTTTGAAGAAATAGAAATACTCGTGCCCAACTGCGAACGACTGTCTTTTGAAAAGGGTGGACACAATCCACAACGAACCCACGCAGAAACCGTTGCTGTGAAAGTCCGTGAATGGTGGTTGCGGAATTCTAGTTGACTGAAAAACGAAACACCGACACAAACTCCGCTATCTGTTCTTCGAACGACGGTGGATTTGGATAGAGCTGGGTCAAGTCAGAACTGGATTCCACCTGTAAAGAGACGCGAGGCATGTCCTGCTCGATGAACATCATTTCCAAGTCCGATTTCAGATCTTTGAGATGATTGGCAATATCCATAATGCTCCGATTTTGATCGACAAGATTGTAGACTCCGGAATCAGAAAAGTCTGTTACCAACCTCTGAAACACCGTAGCTGCATGATGAATGTGAATGAATGGTCTCAGCTGCTTCCCGTCTCCTTCGACAGAAATTCTACCTTCGAAGAAGGCTTGTCGTACAAATCGATTGATCACGGCGTCAAAACGCAAGCTGGGAGAGTAACCGTAAATATTTGCACATCGAACGACCACAACTTGCATTTGCTCTTTGAGCCGTAGCAGCATCGATTCACCATGCAACTTAGAGATGGCATAGGATGTATTGGGACTTGGCTTGTCCTGCACTGTCTTTGGAGCATCAGACACGCCATACACAGATGCAGAAGATGCGTAGATGACTTTTTTGACCGATGAATCTTCCAGCGCATAACTCAATTCAGCGGTACCCCAATGGTTGACCTGTTGAAAAGCATGTGGATCACCAGCCGCGAATGGGGTGGACACCTTTGCTGCCAAGTGAACGACCACATCCACTCCTTTCAATGCCATTTGTAATGACCGTGAATCGAGTAATTCTTTGCGATGAAACACCATCTCTGCACCGACAATCGGTGTACCTGTAAACAGTCCATGCCGTCCATGGCTTAAGTTATCGTATATCGTAATCTTTGAAATGCTTTGATGTTCAGCCAGTAAAGCGACCATCTCTGTACCCAAATATCCAGCACCACCGGTAATTAAAACATGCATATGCGTATCTCTCTATTTATCAAGGTCCGATTGCTATCCCAGTGTGGTATGCAAGCCACATTCTGTTTTATTGAGTCCTGCCCAGCGGCCACCACGATCGTCTAGTGTATCTGCCCACTTCCGAGTACACGGACGACATCCAATACTTACAAATCCGTCGTCTTCTAAGGGATGTTTTGGCAATTTATTTTGCTCTAAATAATAATACACCATTCTAGAATCCCACTCCAGGAGCGGATGATATCTCAAAATACGCTCTGTAGGTTGAAGTTTCTTCATGGATCTCCGCGTTGCCGATTGAGAGCCTCGAACCCCATTGATCCAAACATCATGCTGAGCAATGACGGGTTCTAGAGGAACCACCTTATTGATGTGACAACAGGCATCCGGATCAGAAGCGAATAAGAATCGACCTTCCCCACATCGTTGTTGCAATCTCGATGTCTCCGATTTTAAAGTCACAACATTGAGACCAAATTCTTTGATTAACTGATCTCGAAACATCAATGTTTCGGGAAATAAGAACCCTGTATTCATCATGTATACAGGAATTTCAGAGTCGACCGTCGCAATGATGTGTAGAAGGGCTACACTGTTGGTTTGAAATGACGACGTCGCAAAAATGCGAACGTCATCCTTTTTAAAGGATGACATCTGCTGTTTTATTTCTTCAATGTGGGGGGTGAAATCAATCATTGGAGCTCCACTGATTCATTCTAAACTAATCCAATTTTACCATCCAGACGAATGGGACATGGTCTGATAAACATTCGATCAGCCCATCCAAGACCCAGCATTGATATCAATCCCTTGACCTGTAACCCCAGCACCATCTTCAGATAATAGCCATGCCACCGTACCCGCTATTTCCTTCGGTGTCGACATACGTCTTAACGGTACAGCCTTCATCGCCATCTTGTAGGCTTCTTGAGACGTAATTTGCATAGCCTCAGCCATCCCGTCGATCCCTTCCCATGCCATATCAGTATCGACCCATCCTGGACACAGTGCGTTGACTTGCGTTCCTTGACGTGCCAACTCGTGTGCAAACGCACGAACCATTCCAAGTAATGCTGCCTTAGAGGCACAATACGCTGTGTACCCAGGAACACCAAAACGAGCCAAGCAAGATGACGTGACGACCATATGAGTCGGCTGTTCATCTTTGATCAAATGCGCTTCGACCGCCCGTAATGTGTAATACGTCCCATAAACATTTGTTTGAACCACAATGTCGAATCTATCGTTATCTCCAGGGAAATTCGCACCACCGACACCACTATTCGCGATCACCCCTCTCAGTGGACCAAATGTATCAACCACCTTCTGTACAGCGCCTTGGACAGCCGATTGATCGGTAATATCACAGCTGAAACACTGCGCCTGACCACCGCTCTGCGTAATCTCATTGGCTACAGTCTGTAATCTCTCGAGATTTCTAGCCATCAATGATACTCTCGCACCCTCTGCAGCCAGTCGAATCGCAACAGCCTTTCCGATTCCTGATCCACCACCTGTAACAATATAATGTTGTCCATTTTGCCTATTCATACCTACCTCTCATAAAATTGTATGCGTTCATTTCTAGAATAGAGCAGATGGAAACTCCATCTCTAGTCTATCTCTTAGTAAATCTGATGCTCGTCAGTGAGAGCCAACACCTCTTCTGGAGTCGTCAATCCTTCTGCGATTTTCTTGATTCCGTACTCTCTCAAGGTCAGCATGCCATCATTGAGTGCTTCTCGCTTGATCTCTTGCGTTGAAGCTCGTTCATTGATCAATCGTTGTATCCTTGGAGTGATTTGCATGACCTCGAAGAGACCCGTTCGACCTAAATACCCAGTGTTCCGGCATTTAACACAGCCTTTGCCTCGCTTGATCTTTAAGCGTTTGCCTCGAGCACTGGCAATTCGTAGAGAATTGATTTCTTCTTCTGATAAATAATCGTCCACCGCACAAAATGGGCACACTTTTCGCACCAAACGCTGTGCCACAACCCCAAGCACGACCCCAGAAAGCAAGAACGGCATCACACCCAAATCAAGCATACGAGACACTGCTCCAGCCGCCTCTCCTGTGTGAATGGTAGAAATCACTAAGTGACCGGTCATCGCAGCCTGCACAACATTGCTGGCGGTATCCTCATCTCGAATCTCTCCAACCATCACCACATCTGGGTCCTGTCTCAGAACTGTTTTCAAAGCCGATCCAAACGTCAGTCCAATTTTGGGCTGCATCGCCATCTGATTGAACTTTTCATGCACCATCTCAATGGGATCTTCCAATGTAAGCACGTTGATTCGAGGGGACGCAATGTAGTGGAGCGATGAGTACAATGTCGTCGTTTTTCCAGAACCGGTTGGTCCAACGACCAAAACCAATCCTGTATTGGAGGTGATCATCTGACGCATACATTCAAGTTCTCTATGAAAGAACCCCAGTCTCTCGATGTCTTGAATCAACACACCAGGATCAAAGATCCGAGCCACCAATTTTTCGCCAAAAGCCGTTGGCGCAGTAGATATACGCAGCTCAACCTCTTCGTCTTTATACCGTGTTTTGAATCGACCATCTTGAGGACGACGCCTCTCCGCAATATCGAGACGAGACATCGTCTTCAATCTCGAGATAATTGCAGGATGAACCACTTTTGGCATTCGATGGACTCGGTGTAATACACCATCGATACGCATTCGAACGATCGCTTCCTCACGTTTGGGTTCAATGTGAATATCACTCACACGGTTGTCGAGAGCATAATTGAGCAAATATTCGACCGCTTGGACAACCGGTTGTTCAGATCCATCAAAACTTTCCGCTCCCAAAATGTGTAGCTGTTCGAGATTCCCCAAATCGAATCGATCGTTTCCAAACTTTAGTTCTGCTGCGCGCATAGACGATCGAAATCCGTGGAACTCCGCTATCACTTGCAACACATTTCGTTTTGCGGCGGCAACTGGAAGAATCCGTTTACCTTTAATACGCTCGATACTCTGAACCAGTTCCTGATTCCAAGGCTCTGCCATTGCAAGAGTCATCGCATCCTTCTGATCGTCCAGCGTAACAATTAAGTGTCTTTCAGCAAAAGGACCACCAAATGTATCTGTGATCAACCGGTAGTCTAGCTGGAGTGGATCCAATACTACATACGGAACGCCCTTCTCTTCTGAAACCACACGAGAGATACAATCTTCATCTACCAAATCTTCAGGTATATCCAGTCTACGAAAACGAAAAGAGGCTATGAGTTCGATCTCACTGAGAGCATAGGCAATTCGTTGACGACCCATCAAACGACGTATCTCATTCCGCTTATCCAGAAGCACATGACGCGCTTGCTCCATTCCTCGATTCAAAACATCCTTCTTTTGCCCTTCATGAATGATCTCACGATGAACCAAATAAATAAGATACTCTTCAATTTTGCGTTTGTTGACCACGCAAACCACCTCTTTAAATGCTATAAACAATACGTATAGACATATCATATCTCAAAATGGAATCCCCATGGACAAACAATATTTAGACAAGTCAAAAGATACTGTTGGTGAAGAACAAGTCGTCAATAAATCCAATGGTCCCGCGAATAGCGAGCAACAAGAGAAATTGCAGAAGGCTAAATATTTGGCGAATTACGAACAAGCACTGGGTGGGGCTATCGGTTCGAGATTGTATGAAGCGGTATCTGATTTACTCACGATGGATCAAATGGTTCGATACGGTAAAGACTTGGCAGATACATTGCTTGATGCAGCGGTAAAAGCAGCCTCTGAAAAGTCAGGTGCCAACTTAACAGGTGACGCACAAGAACAAGTGGTCGGTGGATTGGAAGCGCTCCTCGATCCCATTGTCGAGCGAATGATCAAATCGGAAACGGGACAAAAGCTGGTCCAGAAGCTGCAACATGGTGTGGGATCCAATCCCTACGCGGTAGCAGGTGCTGGTATACTTGCCGCAGCTGTAGCTATACTCACCGATGCAGACATTCCAACGCTGAAACAAAGCATAAAGCTAGGTGGTGGTTTTTCAGCCGATGGGTCTGTAGACCTCGGTTCTCTAAGAAATATTGCCCTTGGAGCCTCTAAGATTGGCATCTCATACAAGCGCGAAGATGTCCGAGCTGGAATCAGTCTGTCTCGAGCCGAAGATGGAAAATTGGGTGGAGAAGTCTCTGGGCGAATTGGAGATGACAAACAGTACCTCCAAGGTAAAGTCGCGTTGAGTGAAGAAGGAATCACTGCATTTGAGATTGGTGGAGCACTCGGATTGGGGAACAATACGAACCTTTCCGGAAAAGCAACCGGTACAGATCCCACCCAGATCCCAGATTGGAATGTACAAGTCACTTCAGACTATGGCGATTTCAAACACACCGGAGATTTAACGTACAGCTCGAGCTCTAAAGACTTGTTTGCAAAATATACTGGGGAAAAGGAAAGCTTAATTTACTATGCCAGTCTATCGGGCAATACAAAATCTGAGTCTCTGGGTCAGTTTAAAACTGGAGCAAGATACACTCCTGGAAAAGGAGATGTCTATTCTGCAGACTATCAATACAATTTTGGCAGTCAATCCCATCAACTGGATATGGTTGCGCAGGAAAGAATGGGCGATTTTAGTCTCCGCGGACGTCAACAGTTTAAATACAGCGAACAGACCGATTTACAATCCAATACAGAGTTGATGGCGGCATACCATATGAGTAACGACCTCTCTCTTATTGGTGGCGCAGATATCAAACACGACTTCGGCACAGGAAATACAAATGTGCTCCCAAAAGCTGGCATTCAATATAAGGATGTTCCGATCGTATTGTCTTATGATCCGGCAACGAAAGCGACCTCTGTGGGAATCACCTTGAAATTTTAACGCGTGGCCAAACACCTGGGTGCAGCTGTCCAGAGGGCGTAACTGTCATCTTGAATGATGGGTGATCCCCAGCTGTCCACAAATAGCTCAATGTATGGCTCAGCAACCAATACAGCCCCTGCCACTTCTGGAATACACGCGTCATTGGGCAGCTCTTTTGTGAAAGCGATCGTTTCAATCCATTGACTTGATTCTGTCAATCGGAACCACTCGGAAGGATTTGGACGATTGGGATTCATCCACAACGGTAAGCCGTGAATCGTTTGTTCATACAAAGATTGTTGGAACACTACTTCGGGACCTCGGATTGGAATTCGAAGCAGTCGCGTTGCTTCTGGTATATCCATCTCTGTCATCTGATTCAAAACCACTGATGTTTTGACTGGTTTCGTACCCATAATCGGCATGCCCAGCGGTGTACATAGAAACCATTCCAATGCAATGATCGGAGTCATCCAATGAACTATTTTGAATCGTTGCATTCCTTGTACAACAATAACAATCCAACAAATCACCCCCATGAGCATCCATCTACCATGATGATTGAGCAACGAAGATCCAGGTATTGCGGTCAAAATCCAGTGTGCTGGATTCTGTATTCCTGTTGGATAGCCCATCCAGTATACCTCTGGTCCCAACGCAAACCCCACACACAACAAAAACATCACCCACCATTTCCAATCTCGACAACCAAACGATGATACAATCGCAGCCAAGCCTAAGGATGCAGGATGCAACCGAATCACCTGTGCGGAAAAATCAACTGGTCCAATCCAAAATAAAGAAGCCAAATCTGTATGGTGCCACGGATTGAGGACCCACATGGGTTCGAAGTGAGACGGCGGTGCAAGTGAACGATGTCCTTCAATCCACAAACGATCCCAGTGTAGACAAATGAGTGGCGTCACGCATACACCCATCACAAACCAAAGTTTGAACAACTCCCGTTTGGATTTCAAATGTACAACTGCGTATACTGACACTATAACTGCAGACATCCAGCCCAACACCAAGCCCCAGTACGCAGACACCGCCGTCCAGACTCCTGCCTGAACAGTCTGATTTTTCCTGAGTGAAATGATCGCCAACATGGGGAGGAACAAACCCCAATCTTCTGTTAATCCAGAGTTTAAACTGCCCCACACAATTGGTGAAGTCAACATCAATACCATCAAAGGCATCTCTACGGATGGATCTTCTGTGGTGCCAACGGGTATGAATCTCATCACCCAAGCAGATAGGACCAGGGATGATACAAACAACAGGTTATACGCCGATGACAAGGTAACCAACAGACTGAATAGATTGACGAGGAGTGTTGGAATCGGATCAATCAAAGGAAATTTGGTCGTGCCTATGGTTTGATCTGTACCCAATAGACCGTTTGGCCAATCTTGAAAACGCCAACTTTGACTCCACACATGACCAAAGACCTCTGCGTTTTCAAATCCTAGGAGTTCCCAGTTCATATACAGACTGCAACTGCAAAGCAAACCCATGAAGAGTATAATACACAGGGTTACTTTATTATTGTACATCATCGTTAGATTCGTATTTATTCGGATTCAATACCCGTTGCCATTCATTCATGGAATCGGGGTCTGGACAACCATCTTCATCTTGTATTCCATCTTCGTCTTCTGGATGAAAAGGACACTTGTCTCGGTCATCCCACAATCCATCACCATCAAAATCTGGGTGGGACCGTTGATCTGGACAGCCATCCAAATCTTGATACTGATTGATGGTCTCGGGCTTAGATGGACATCTATCGACACTATCCAAGATATTGTCCTGATCGTTATCGGGGTCTGGACAACCATCCTCATCTTTATATCCGTCAATATCTTCACTGAACATCGGGCATTGATCAATATCGTCATTCAGCCCATCCCCATCATTATCGGGGTCTGGACAACCATCCTCATCTTTATACCCATCAATATCTTCCGGAAGATTCTCACACTGGTCCGGACCTGAATCGGATCCATCTCGAATTCCATCCCCATCACTATCTACGACGCGTTGTAATTTTGCAGGACGATACGACAGCTGTACTTCAAATATTGAACCCGTTAAAGATACGTCTTGCCAAACGGGTAGTTGATACAACAAAGATACCGAGGTGCTACCCAGATGTTGAGTCAATCGCGTGGATGCAGAAGCCCACATCACATCGGATAGCCATATACTGGTAAAACCAAAACCAAAAGAGCGATCTTTGTTTTGCTGTAGCAATACATTCACATTTGGCTGTACATCTTGCATCCGATACAGCCCGGCTTGGAGATCAAACAACCAATTCCTGCCCAATCGATTCACCTGTATATTTGGATACAATGCGCGGCTGGACCAGGCCAAACCAGTGGTGCTAGACCCTTTGGATAGGATATCCAATCCCACAGCACCATTCCAACTCCCTGTTTGAGTGTGATACCGAGCACCAATACTGCGATTCCCAACTCTGTAGACCTCCTTTGAACCAACAAATATCATTGGTAAATCTGCATGCATAGACCAGTCTCTATTGAATCTATGATGAACGGATACTCTTTGGATCAAAACATCCGAAACCGGTAAACTGGACCAAGCATTCTCAGAGTAGATCACTGGTTGAATCCAAAACTGGTGATCGATATGCAAGTTCCACGGTTGATTTAAATCGTGTAAAGACATCGGACTTTGAATACCAACATCCAATCCTTCGACTGCCCAACCCAAAGAGAGTATGATCCATAGAAATGCCATCATCCATATACCCTAAGGTTGCCCGGGCGCCTGCATCGGCATCTTACCATCCATTGAAACATCCAAACTCAAATTAACATCTAAGACAGACGACCCGGCAATCGGAATGGGATTGCCTTCATACACCCCCATTAAGTCTCCAACGCCTGGACCATTCGCATCAAAGTCTACGAATGCTTCCAATATCAAAAGACCAAAATTTTCGGGGATCATAATGACGTATGGACCTTCTTGCAATTTCATTTTCCCAAGCATCTTTCGACCACCTGGACTTTGATCATCTGGCACAAAGATATCTAGATCTACACTAAGACAAGACTGAGCACAAGTAATATTTCCACTG
>CALDQI010000520.1:0-8941 GCA_937911635.1 uncultured Pseudomonadota bacterium
AGATGGCGTTATCGACACTATAACAGTAACACCAAAAATAAAAATAGGAGCAAACTATTCAAATCCCCCTATTGTTCTAGATGATTTAAAATCTTCTGATGGATCGTTTTTAAGGTGTCCAAAAAATGCAATATTTGAAATTAAATATTTTAATTCTGACACTCGAGGAACCGCAGTATGATACGTAGATATTTCGCGACAAAAGACAACACCATTACAAATGCTTTTGAAGAAAATTTAGTAACCCGAGGAACCGGTTCAAACATGGGAGCTTCCGACATTTTGGAGGTTTTTTCAATATACGGTCAAGACTCTGGTTCTTCCGGATTGTCTTCTGAAAAGGCGCGAACATTAATTGAGTTCGACGTCCCAGATATCAAAGCAGACAGGCTAGCTGGTCTATTACCAGCATCAGGATCTGTCACTTGGCAACTTAAAATGTTTAACGCGCCACATTCTCAAACTGTCCCATCTAGCTTTACTCTTCAAGTAAAAGGAGTCTCTGGTTCTTGGGAAGAAACTTCTGCCAGTTTGAATGGACTTGCTTACGTTCCAAAAGGATTTACACAGAGGGATATAGTCCGTTGGCTTTTGAGTGCGTATGTACACTTCTACGCCAATCCACGAAAAGTGGGAGAGCTTGTGTCTACGATTCGAGAATGGTCCGATATGAAGCGTCTCGGTAAAGGTATACAGCAAATATCCAGTCATTTTGTGGTGCTCTGATGCAAAGGCTGCTCTCTTTTCTTGTCGGGTCTACTTTGATGATATCGGGTGCTGTAACCTTGCAGTCTCGTGTGCTAGATCTATTTTCTCTCAATCGTACGTTGTCACTGAACGTCTATTTTCCCAGCGACGCGTGTGTAAATGCCCTCGATTATACCGACAAACTGAATACGGATGCCCATCATTTTCTATTGGTCAGCAATTGCTTTCATTCGAAGCCTTTTGATAAAGCAAATGTCATGTGGCGATTTGATCATATTATACCGTCGTTGGTATATGATGGAACGAGTGGAGATCAGGGACAGTTTTTCAAAGATTGGTTGCAAAAACCGACTGGACGTGTCGAGAATATTCCCGATAGTCAATTTGAAACGCTGCACCTGTTTCAGCAATCCAATGATAGACAACAAATAGAAGCGTTGCACTTTTTGTGTGCACATACAGACCTATTGGCTCAGCATCCCAAAGATGAGCCGGAGTCTGTTGCAATCCACAATTACTATGCATTGGCCGAATCTTGTCTGAGAAATACTTCTCATCCTCATCAGCAAATGTTGCCAGCTGAATTCATCGAAGGGAGCGTCGGACAACGGTTGCTCAATTTATTTGCAGATGGCTCTATGGAACAGATGGACTTTGAAACAATCGTAGACTGATCATTCTGTATTCAATTCATCGCTGAGATCGAAGATGAGATAGGAGTGCTGGTCATTGTGAAAATAGGCTTCGGGTTCATAGTACTTCTCTTCAAAACTGAGGCTGTACCACGCGTGGTGATCAAATGCCCAAACCACTCCATACACTGGACGTTTGGACTCTTGTAGCTGTGGAATGCGATGATTTGCCTCCCAAGGACTGGGCCACTCTTGCCACTCTCTTTCTGACAGCCACACAATGGGTGCTGTTTCAAATGAGGAGAGCACGATGCTGTTGGAAGGCGTATAGGACCGAAGCCAATGTTGAACGGTTAATCCGGTTGTACTGAGTTCAATGTTGGACGGACGTTCGATGGATGTGGGAAGCTGCGTTATGCCTGTCAAACCCAATAGAAGCAGTGTTTTTGTCCAGATCCCTTCCAAACGGATGATCGTCAATCCGATACTTAGACCAATCCATGTCCATACAGCAATCCACATTGGCAACACATAGGCCACGGGAAATATAGACTCACGACCTTGAGGCAAGATGGTTACCGCTATTGAAGGCATCGATATCCACGTAAATCCAATGATCCATTTGCGCATGGTTGAATCTTTTAGCCACAATAAGAGACTGAGAATAAAAATAATGACCACTTTCGGATCAAAAAGACTGAGGATGTTCATGTCGAGCCAATGAATCCACTCTGTCCATGAAAATGTGGACAGCAGGCTTTGCTTTTCAATGCTGAGGTCAGATTCCAAAGCAAGACGTCGCAAAGGGGGATTCCAGATCCCCATTCCGTACAGATCTTGTATCCACCGAAGTGGCATTGTATCAATGAGAGGGAGGATCCACGGCTCCCAATATCGAGGAGACAATGTAAATCGGCCGGTTTCTTTGTACAGCAGCCACATCCATCCACCAACAAATGGCATCCACCCCATACAATACATCACTAAATTGATAAGACGTGTTCGAGAGTACCAGAGAATCATCATAGATCCAGTGGCGATCAGCAATAGATTTTCAAATCTCGTTAAAAATGCCAGTCCCAGTAGAACTCCGATGACCAGTGCATCAATACGCGCAATCTGATGTGCG
Organism: uncultured Pseudomonadota bacterium; assembly: GCA_937911635.1. Lineage (GTDB taxonomy): Bacteria > Myxococcota_A > UBA796 > UBA796 > UBA796 > CAJWHX01. The sequence continues at coordinate 2,470 of CALDQI010000520.1, forward strand.
AGCAGTAAGGATAAGGCACCAAATACAAAGGGTAGTGCGATCACTTTTGAGTCTGCCAGTAAACCCAAATGCACCACCAGTCCTGCCAGCGAAAGGCTGCAGACGACCAATGAAATGAGGGTGTTGGTATGCTCTTCATTTCGATGGGTCTTATGAATTCGATGAATTAAGATCCCGACAGTCCCAACAATAGCCCCCCAACTTAGAAGTAGCATGGCAGAAAATCCATCGAACCATCGCAACCAAAGAGCAGTTATCAGACTGGGTAGAGGCGGCCGAAACCATGGGAATATGGCATCGCAATTGATACGAGTAGAAGACCCGTTGGCCCAACACTCCGCAAGGATAATTTGCTCATAGGAATCGGGAATGAACACTGGATTTCCAACCCATGCAAGCACCAGTGCAAACAAGCCCAAAATGATAGAAATATGGCGCGAAGAACCGTTCATAAATACAAAAGATGAGAGCCAACTATAGATGGGGTGCTTGAGCAAAAATCGTATTTGTATGCACACAATTGGCACAGTCGGTTAAAAACATAACATGACTACGGTTTCCTCACAGGTTTATTATGAATCCAGTCATCTAGAAACAGAGCGAGTTCTCTTTGATGGATGGATATTGGCTGCATTGTCCAGTCAGGTTTTAGAACCATCTACAATGTGGGTTGCGGAGCTACTATCTCAAACCGTGTTGTTGGTGCGTGGTGAGGATGGAATGGTTCGAGCTTTTGAAAATAGCTGTGTCCATCGAGGTACTCAAATTCAATCTGTAAAACGAGGTCGAAGGGCTTGGAAAGGGGATCCTGTTCAAGCAATTCAGTGTGGATATCATGGATGGAAGTACAATTTAAACGGTAGTATTACGCATATTCCTAAGTCGAAGGGTATTCAATGTACGCAAACCAAGCTCAAGCAGTTCTCGGTTCATGAAGAAGCAGGGTTTATTTGGGTGTCATTAAAAGAACCACAGCAGTCTCCAGTCGAACTCTTCAGTCCCATATCGGATGCGGTCCGCCATTATCACCTTGAAGAAATGGAACCGATCGAAGCACGCGACTTTCATTTCTCCGTTAATTGGAAAATTGCACTCGAAAATGCCCTTGATTATTACCATGTCTCCACCGTACATCCAAAAACAGTCGGTGCGCATGTGAACTCGGAACCAACATTCTCAGATTTGGGATGGCACTCACTGCAAACATTGTATATCGCACCGTACGGTTGGCGAGAGAAAATCGATAGACATTGTGCCCGTCACCGTCCCTACTCTGAGCATGAGTTGTCCAGTCTGCACAAGTATTTCGTCTTTCCAAATTTGGTGATCAATGTACTTCCGTATCATTTGACCGTCATGCAGTTTTTTCCGTTGGGACCAACAAAGTGCATTATGCGGTACCGATTTTGTCAGCGACGAAAACCAGGCTGGATTGAACGAACCAGGGTATTCGCATCGTGGTTGGCCAGTCGATACATTTTGTATGAGGACGTGAACCTGTATACAAAGATTCAAGAAGGCATCGAACAATCTAGTCAAATCGAGCATCCACTACATGAGCAAGAGTGTGGGGTAGAGCACTTTCACGAGAGCTTGAAACGCGGGATTGCTCAACTGGGTGGATAGAGTCTACAGTTCCAAGCTAGTGAGAATGTACTGATCGACTGGCGTCTACATTGGTTTCAACACCCGCCGATTCTCCTTTTAGTAACCGCCGTGCCAGTGAAGGATACAGTAGACTGGCAAAGATGCCAGCCGCAATCATCTTGGCGCTGACCTCTGGAGTGATGCCAGTTTTATCTGGATTGTGCAGTCCCAATTCCATAATTGCGATGACCAATGTAAGTGGTGCGGCGAGCAAAGAGCAGGTGGCTAGAATTTCCTTAAACTTGATTCCTTTGAGCATCATTAGCAATCCAGGTAGAAGCTTCACCACAAACATGATGATGATCAACAAGAGGATGTCTCCTATGTTTCGAGTGAGCATACCTAAAGAAATATCGAGTCGCATTCCAACGTGAATGAAGAAAATAGGAACAAAGAATCCATAAGCCATGGAAGACAGCTTGTGCTCCAATGCGCCCTTGTTTCGAATTACAAAACTAAGGATTGCCCCTGCAACAAAGGCTCCTAAGAAAGGTTCAACATGTGCGAGAATCGATAGTCCGATGAAGAAGAACATCATGGCAAACCCCACTCGAATTCCAAATTCAGCAGGGTCATCATGGGCAACCATCTGTCTAAACAGACCCGGCCGCCACCATTGTAGAGTGCGCAGCAGAGACGCTCCTGTCGTGGCTACCAATACGAGTGAGAGGAGTAAAACAAATCCCAATATGGTATCTTGAATATCGCCATCGGCCACCGTTCGAATTTCAATCCCTGACAGTAGGAATATGGTGACCAGTTCACCCATCGCGGCAAATGCGATCATGGTTTTCCCGAGTTCACTATCGCCCAGCTGCATTTCTCGAACCACTGCAAGTAGTAGAGGGACGGAAGTGGCACCCAGTGCAAGTCCCATCCACGTTCCCCATCCAAGAGCATGTGAGATACTCATAGAACAAACAAACGCCAGTACCGAAGTGATAAAGGGGAGGATTAGTTCTTTCAGTCGATTTTCAATCTCGCGAAAATCAATCTCTAGACCGGCTAGAAATAAAAAGAAGGCAAATCCGAGGTCGGATAAAAAACGAATGAACTGATCGTTGGGGTCATTGATCAACCCAAAGCCACTGTCTCCAATGATGAAACCGTATAATATTTCGGCGACTGCTACTGGAATTGCGATGCGTTTCGCCAAAGAAGGCATTGCAATTGCCCCTAGAGTCATGAGAACCAGAGTAAATGCCGACGATCCACCAAGCCCTTGGACCCCGTGTTCCTCTGCATGGGGAGCTGCATGTTCAGTTCCATGGACCAGTTGATCTGTCACGGCTTCACCAATTGGTGTTGGGTCGACACCAAAGGCGGGCAGTGAAAATAGGGCGAGAACCATCAATACAGTGCACAATATGAAACGCATCAGCTTATCTCCCGGGAGTTTGCCAAGGCACAAACAAGATTGACGTATTGGGACAGGTTCGAATCTCGTGGAATAAATGAAGTGAGATATCAGGGTTGGCAATCGTTGAGCGTGTGTGCTCAGAGTATCCAACGATCAAGAGATCGAAATCTTTGGCATGGGATATGATTTCTCGAATGGGGTTGCCTTCCGTTTGTCGTTTTTGTAGATTGAGTCCGTGAGAATTGGCCAACCGTTGCAATTCCATCGGGATCTCTTCAATGGTTCTACGTTCTTCTAGGTCAATGTTGGGCGGAATAACGTTTAAAAGGGTCAATTCAGCATTGAACTGTCTGGCTACATCCATAGCTACGGAGCCGAGAACACTCATTGCTTTCGGTTTCCGAATGCAGACCAATACTTTTCGAATGGCATCGGTATCGTTGTTGACCCAAAAGGGAAGTTGAGATTTAAACATGAGATTCATGATTTTCGATTTTCTAAACCCCCATCTCGCCAGCCAAGATATCGGTTTTGGAGGTAAAAACAGCATGCCAATGTCGTGCTCAATTAAATGATTCCGAATTTCAGCATCACTTTTGATCTCTGGATTGAGTGTGTCAAAAGTGACGGATACATCTCCAACGACTTCACTGTGCTCAACAATCTGCGCAATGAGATCAGGATCATTTTCACCGTCGATAACACCAATGCGCTTCCCATATTGAGAGGGGAATAAGATTTGACCACCCTGCAGAAAGCAGAGTTCTCGATCAAGCACATCCGGCTCCCCAACAACCACTACTTCATCTCCGGCACGAATGATGGTGTCACCATGAGGAACCAACAGGTTTCCGTTTCGATAGATGGCTGCGACCAGCCAGGATTTGGGATGCATTTCTTTGAGACTTTGACCACGTGCCGCACTGGAGTTGAGAATGGTGACCTGCCGAATCTCCCCACGTTCTTGGCCAACATTAGCTGCGCTGATCGTTCCGCGGAGCTGACTTGAAAGACGATTGGCCAATAAGTCTTCTGCATTTAAGATGGTAATCTTTTCGAAGGGGTAATTGGTTTCTATGGCGTTTTGAAGTACAAAAATTGTCTCCACGTCGAAATCTTCTCTAGCGAGTCGCACCACCTCTTGATTCATCTTGTCTTGTGTTGTGAGGACTGCAAGGAGAGTGGATGGTACCAAATCACATTCTTCCAATACGAGTTTAGAAGATGCGTTATCACAGATCTTGGTTACCTTTCGTTCTCCCCACATGTCGGGGAGGGCATTCAGTTTATGTAAGTCGGTATCCACGACGGTGATGTGCCAGTCAGTTGGTAATGTATGGAATACGGATTGACCGATACCATCTAAGCCGATGAGAACAAATTGACGTTGAAGAGTTGTAGCCATGAATGCTCCAAAATTACAAAGGATGCAGTGTTTTTAATCACCGTATCCGATTAGAGAACAACGGACAGATTTTTAAGGAGTTAGAAGTCCATTCATTGCTGATTTAACATCAGCGGATTGCTGGCTGGCGATCTGCTTCAGTCGTTCCGATGGCAACAAACTGACCAGGGTGGGGTATGTACTCAATTCTGTGCAGAGTTCGATTTTAAAACCATTATCGGGGTGTCTAAACAAGTGGAGTAGCGCGTACTGAAGGTCTTCTGTTGGAGCCGTATCAAATATCGTTAGACACAAACGAATTTCATCGATGGTTACAGTTGTATTTTTACTTCGTTGGACACAATATTGTTTAATTTCAGCCGCGCAGGTACTTTTCATTTCCACTGCTTCATCGGAGGCTGTTTCAGAGAGTAATTCTTTGGTTAGATCGGCGATGCGTTGACAAGAGTGAACTTGAATGTCTTCACCATCGGAAGAGTATGGTGTCGATACGGTGGCTTTGGTTTCGAGTTCTGGAGGTCGATCGTCATCCGTCAATGGGTCCAGCTGCCAATAGAGAAGTTCATCTCGTTCGAGCGGAGTACCAAATGCTTCGGTGAAAATAGCAGAGTAGGCGACGCTTTTGGTTGCATCCAAGTCAGGGTGTACGACAATCTGTTGATATACGCCTCGCATGTGAACGATAGAAAGTTCATCCAGAGATTGAGGCACCTCTTTCATTCCATCTCCCATGAAGTTTTTAAAGGTTTGAAGATCTCGCGTACTGCCCAGTCTGGCATCTGGAGTGTAGGGGATGGGTTTACCGTGTTTGCTTTGAAACCAGAAATATCGAGAGGTTTCCATACTGGTGCCCACTTCTGCAGGCAAATCAAGAATACCTCGAGGATCTGTTTCTGGGAGATTGTATACGTCAGAGATTGTGGCTGTGGAACTCGGTATGGGCCACTGAGCGCTGGATCCGAGTAGAGATTCTGCTGTAATCAGGAGGAGAGGGAGACAGATGATCCATTTGTGAGACTGAGATTCCAACGCCTGTTTCCAACCGATAACTCCAAGTGCAACGCAGATGACTTGACCACCGATGGAAAGTCGTAGGGGATGCGTGATCGCAATCTGCGGTAAGACTTGCCGAATCCAATCGAACGGGAGAGAGAGCATTTGTCCGTCCACATAAATCCACTCTTCATTCCACCATAAAAAATTACCCAGACCCAGGATAAGAGACAATATCATTCCTGCAAACCAAAGTCGCAGACGACGGTGTTTAATTCCTGCCCAAATGGCAAACGGAAGGATGGTCCATCGCAAGTATGCGGTGTGTACAAATGGCTCACCATACTTCTCTTTCAAATTCACAGATTGAAACTCACCCCACATCCAGTAAATCTTCGGATCGACAGCGTTGTGACGTAAGAGCTGTTCGTGCAGAGAATTGTCTCGCATGACCAGTCGAGAGTCGCTTTGAATGGACATCCAAAATGTCAATGCGTAAGGAGAAGCTACGATAACGGCTAAGAATGCGGCTGCGATGGCACCTTTTAAAAGCAAGAAAGACTCTTTGCCTTGCGAACGAATATCTTCTAGGATTCTTCCTAAGATCAAGAAAATGAGTAGCAGTCCAAATGCAAGTCCATAATAAAAGGTAGAGGATATGGTGAGTCCTTGAAAGATGCCAAGCGCCATCCAATCTTTCCATTCATTTCGAGCCGTTGCTCGTTCTGTCATCCAGAGTGCACAGATGCCCCATTGAATCGCACAGACCTCCGATATACCGTTGCTGAGTTCACAGAGGATAAATGGAAGGGTCATCGTTGCCCATCCGGCAATCCACCCCCAAATGGACTTTGATTCGAGCCATTCTTCTACCAACCCCTGTGTGGCAAGACCAGCAATCGCCAACCGTCCTAGCAATACGATGTTGTATCCGATAGCTGGACCGAATACAGCGGTGAAGGGGAGGGCAATCATCGCTCCAGGAGTGTCAATATAGTAGATGGTGCCTCCTGCCGGCGCACCGATCAATGTAGTCTCAAGAGGTAGAGAGCCCGATAGGATCGATT
>CALDQI010000521.1:0-1702 GCA_937911635.1 uncultured Pseudomonadota bacterium
CAACGGTTCCACTTTGCAAAAGAAATCCCATTAGAGCGATGGCACTCCACTGCCCGAACTTCCCTACTCTACGCCATACAGCCATTGTCGTCTCCTCTCTATGACGTCTTCGTCATCGTTCATCGTCAAGTAATAGGCTTTAAATGGTGCACCTTGAAGCACCATCGTCCGCTCGTGGAGTTCATCGCGTCTGAAAAAGTGTAGATGCACCGACTCACCAACAGAATGCCGACTCAACACTTGAGAAACGCTGTCTGTGGTTACTTTTATTCCATCGATGGCAATTAGAACATCGCCTGAAGACAACCCAACCTTCTGGGCTGCACCATCATCAAACACCTGCCGCACCTTGGCACCGGCGGCTGATTTAACAAAAGTGCACCCCATATGACAAGACTGCTCTTGTGAAGCCGGTCCCCCACCGAGGTCCGAATGAGACTTCGGCTCACGCGAGTTCAATTCGACTCCAACCGTAGAGAGTAGATCTTCGAGTGGCAATGTGCCAACACCTCGAACCACCGCGTCAAACCAAGCAGACAAATCCAATCCGGTTATTCGTTCGGAAAGTTCTTCCACCCCGGATTCTGGAACTCCGAGACCCTTGGCACCGAAATCAGTCCACAATGCTTTCATCACATCATCCAACGACTTTTGGTTATCCGTCTCTCGACGAATGTGTAAATCCAATGCCAGCGCAGCCAAGGCGCCTTTTGCATAATACGATATCACGGCATTCGGTGCGTTTTCATCCTGCCGATAGAACTTGGTCCACGCAGTGAAGCTTGAATCGGCCAAGGATTGCTTGTGCAAAGCGGAGCCTTTGTATACCCTCGTAATCGTCTTTCCAATCAACGTTAAATACTGCTGAATACTGATCAGGTCGCTGCGAAGTAAAATCAAATCATCATAATAGGATGTCCATCCTTCGAAGACCCAGAGCAATGACGTATACGTCTCTCTGTTGAGATTGTACGGTTGAAACACGGCCGGCTTGATCCGTTTGACGTTCCACGTATGAAAATATTCATGAGAACAGAGTCCCAAAAACTGAATATACGCATCGGAACGCGTCTCTCCCCATGGCAAACTTTTTTTGGTGCAGATCAACGATGTTGAAGCCCGATGTTCCAGCCCACCATATCCCGAATCGACTGCCATCACTTGAAAGATGTACCGATCCATTGGTGCTGGCTCTCCAAAAAATCGTATCTCGGTTTCGCAGATGCGCTGTAAATCTTCAAGGAGCCGTTCTCGATCATATCGAACATCTCCTGTTATGGCGACCTCATGAGGTACACCACAAGCTTCAAACTCTAGATTCTCAAAGGTTCCCATTTCAATGGGATGATCAATGAGTTCATCATAACTGACGGCTTCATACCATCCAAACTCGCCGATATCCCCAGTTGCAGATAGAGTACTCGAAACTTTCCAATCCTTACACATTGGATCGGTAGGTGACTGCAACAATACACGATGAGTTGACTCGCTATGGCCTTCCACTTCTAGAAATACTGAGGTACCATTGCAATATCCATGAGTCTGATCCAAATGCGCCATCCGAACACTCATATCCCAAGCATAAACCTCATACTCCACAACAAAGGGCTGGCCTTTGGATTCCACCAACCAAGTGTTCTTACTGGTTTGAACGACGGGGATCTGTGCCTGACCAACCTTCGCCGTCATACCAACAATATTT
>CALDQI010000522.1:0-10942 GCA_937911635.1 uncultured Pseudomonadota bacterium
ATGATGATGATGATGATGATGATGATGATTATGGTGATGATGATGATGATGACGCATGATGCATGATGCGCCCGCATCATCTCGCATCTCGCATTCTCGCATTCTCCGGGATGCGAGAATGCGAGATTGGGCTGAATGATTCGTCTGATCTTGCATCTCACATTCTCGCGCTCCCCGGTTTGCGAGACTGCGCAATGAGTGTATTGGTTGGTGTGTCTAAATGGGTGCACTGATGAACCATGTGTGATGCACCAACGCACCCGATTTCTTCATCATGAGTCCACATCAGCATCAGCCCGCGCTTCATCTTTTGAACTGGGAATCGCTCAAGAATGCAACAGACGGTTGCCAAAAAGGCCTTCATGTCACAGGCTCCGCGTCCAAAGACAGAGCCATCGTTGATGATCCCCGCAAATGGATCCATGCTCCAATCTTGTCCTTCGACTGGAACTACATCCATATGCCCAGACAAACCAAGAGCATCAGGGCCTTGGGGTCCAATTTGTACAACGACATTTTGTTTTGTGGCTGAGGTCTCAAATCGATGAACAAGCCCACCGGCAGCTTCACCGCGTTCCGCCATTTCACTGGCAAAAGATACAATCGGCTGACTGGAAACGGTTGGGAATTGAATGAAACGTTGTAACAATCCTACAGTGGTACTGTTCGATGCCATCGGTCACTCTTTAGATGTATTTTGTGTATGTTCTTGAGAGCCTTTCTCCTTCCCTAAAGATTCATGATCGGAGTCTTTGTCCTTTTCCTCAGAGCCTTTTTCCTCTTCGTTTTTATTCTCTTGATTTGTTTCGGCTTCTTCTTCGCTCTCTTCAAGTTCTTCCCACCAATTGTATGCAGGAGTCCGTCTAACTGGAGATGCTGTACGAACAGTGGAGCGTACGGCGAGAATTTTATCTGCGATGGCCAAGTCTTTGGGGGCTTTTGTACTTGGACAGATCTCGTCTCCTTCGCTTGCGGTAGAGACCGGAGATCCCGTCATCACCTTATCTTTTGCTTCGAGTCTCTCTTCTACTTGCTCTGGGAGTGAGTCTCGTGCAGTGTCTTCTTTTTTTAGAGCTTCTTCAAGCAGTTGTTTACCGCGACTAACATCACCTCTACAGAGAGCCTGAGCAGACTTCTTATACAACGCCGCACATTCTCTCCAGCGTTCAGGTTCAGGAAGACTAAAGTCATAGTCCCCTTTGGCGACCTCTCGAAACCATTCGTCTCGTTGCCTGACTTCATCCAGTTCTATTTCCTGAATGCGTTGTACGTTTTTCAGTTGATGGCAAATAAACTCGAGTAAGCGATCGCGATCTGCGGAACTTTTTTGGAGTGTACTATTCAATCCTTGATTGCCCATTTTACCCGACATTTGCTTCAACAACTGACTGTCCACATCGGAACTTTTGCCAAGTTTACCGGATCTGGAAGATGCTGAACCAACATTATTTTTCAGTTTATTACTTTTTGACGGCATAAATTTTTGTTCACCAATACATTCAGGTATACACTACTGTAACTCATCATCACTGATGTAGTTCAAGTAATGTCAATACGAGGGATTATGAGGCGAGTTGTTGAACGGTTAAATATAGCAGTGCATGGGGATCGTCTTCATAAGGCTCGAACTGTTGAGATTGTATACCGAGAGCGAATGGAAAGAGACATCGGGTTCCAAACAGTTGAGATCCCTGAGCCAAAGCAAACTCGAACTGGAAAATATAGAGCCTCTCAAAACACCGTTGACGCAAGTCCAAATGCACCGCTGTTGAAGCGCGTTGTTCAGAATCCGTTCTCCCTAGAAAAAGGGTATTTTAAACGCGCTGATTTACCACGAGTTAAGATTCAACCAAGAGAAAAAATAGTTTTTCCACAATTTGTAAGAGAGCAGTTGCAAAAAGAAACCAAGGTTCGTACAATACGTCCTATGGAAATGCATTTCCGTGCAAAGTCTCCGACCATACCAACAGTAGAACGTTGGTTGAACCAAGAAGTCAATACCCAGAACACAAAGTAGAGAAGTTAATGAAAGAACTCGACGCAACAGCTACAGGATTGATGTCCGGACGAGACATTATTGGGGAAGTGACAGAGGCGGTGAAAAAGTACATCAAAGATGGTTGGGTGGATGAAAAGAACTTGACGATTGAAGAGCAACTAGACAAAACTTCAATGGGAAAAACGGATCAGTTTGCTTTCGTATACATGTATCGTTTGGCTCTCAATCCGAATCTTCAGAATAGAAAGCGTTTCCGTCGTGCCCCAGTATTTTTAAATGACAGCGAAGAGGATGGAAATATCTATTTGCATAGACCTCCGATTATGGTGGATCTTTTCTATTTGGTTACAGCACACGCACAGTTTCCTTCAGAAACAGCAAAGTTGCTGGGATGGTTGCTCCTTCGTTTGAATGAAGCAACTCATTTAATATACAGACCGAGGAAATTTACGTTGCCAGATGGGAGAGAGGTCGATTCTCTAGGAAGAGATTATGATCCCAATATCGAGTTGCAGGAGGATAATCTGGTGGTGGAGAAGGTGTCTCTATCGTTGGTGGACGATCTGACTGTTGGGGATGCGATCAATCTTTTTAGTCTTCACGAAGCACCGTACAGACCCTTTTTGACATACCGTGCTAGAATAGCGATCGACGGACCTTTGATACATGCTCCAAGTGGCACTCGTATTGTTATGGAACGTGCCAAACAAAACCCACGATCTGCAAAACCGCGGACCAGACCCAATGGTCGTCCTATTCGGGGGGAACCAGATACTATAGAAAAGGCAAAGATTGGTGGAGAAAAACATGATTTTCGCCGTGACAGCAACGACTATGATGATTACAACAATTAACAACTAACAACCAACAACAACCTCTCAGGAGACAAACATGGAATATTCAACTCCAGGTGTATATATTAACGAAGTAGACAGTGGTCCAAAACCGATCGCGTCTGTTGCGACCTCAAACCCAGGTTTTTTGGGCGTGTTCCCATTCAATCCAAAGGTGGATGCAGTGTCGATTACCGGTACTGATGGTGCAAAACAAATCTCTGGAAAAGTACTTCCAGCATTGGTCGATAAGTCTGGTAAAGTAACCGGTAATGGAAATGATGCAGTTTCGGCACTCACTTCCTCTATGAACCTTAAAAATAAAGATGTCAAAGATGTATCGAAGTTCCTCGACCTATATGGTGTGAAAACCAGTGGGAAGGACGCGGTGTCATTTAAAGATGAAGGACGGAAAGGGGTTCACATCTCATACAAAGGAAAAACGGTTACAGCTCCATCTGGTGTCGTAGATGTAAAGGGTGCTGTGGTAACAGAGGATGATGCTCAACTTGAAGAGTTGCTTAGCAATCTGACATCTACATTCTCCTTGGCCAAAGCCGCTCCAAAAAGTGCTGAAGATATTTTGGGTGTATACGGTCTCAAGTTTGAGCGTGCTGAAGGAACAGCCCTTCAAGATGTATACTCTATCCCTCCAATGGCAGTGACCAACAAAGCTGAATTCTTCCGTTGGCTACAAGCCTTTTTTGCGCAATACCTCGTTGACACTCAAGATACAAATGATTTGATTGGCGAGTCTTTTGATGACCTCGATGAAGCCACAGACGCAATTTTTGAAGCGATGCAGACGGATGCAAACTTGAAAGCGATGTTCAGTGATTTCTTGAGCCAAGAGTCTGTATTCAACTTTGTTTCTGCTGTAGATGGCTTCTATGCAAACGGTGGCGGTAAGTGCTACGTATACTTGATGGGTGCGCAAGATGTCGGAACGTCTCTTCGTGAAAATCAAGCGGATAAGTTGGGCTTGTTTGCTTTTGACGACGTAGATGACATCGCTCTGATGGCAGCTCCTGGTACAGCTCCTCACCAACAAAAGGAAATGTTGGAGTACTGTGAAATCCGTAAGGATCGTTTTGCAGTGTTGGATGGACCGATTGTATCTTCTGGTGATATGGACATTCCTGCCTCTGCTAAGGGATACGGTGCGATGTATGTACCTTGGTTCAAGGTGACCAAGCCATCTTGGTACAAGGGACAACAAGACATCTCTGTAACTGGTCGAAATCGTCGTAAACTCAGCAAAGTACGTTCAGAAGACGGTGTTAAGAAGGAAGTATACGTACCACCAAGTGGCCACTTATGCGGAATTATGGCACGTGTTGATGGTGAACGTGGTGTACACAAAGCACCTGCGAATGAACTTGTGATGGGTATTACAGGGTTGTCTCAACACATCAACAAGCTTGAACAGGGTCAATACAACGATCGTGGTATCAACGTTGTCCGTGAGTTTAAAGATCGCGGTATCCGTGTTTGGGGTGCACGTACTTTGGCAACCAAGTCAGACCCTTCTTGGAAGTACATCAACGTCCGACGTTTGTTTATTATGATTGAACAATCGATCATGTTGGGCTCTCAATGGTCAGTTTTTGAACCAAACGATGAAACTCTTTGGAAAAAATTAACCCGCGACGTCCGGTCTTATTTGATGCGTGTATGGCGTTCTGGAGCACTTTTTGGAGCGACAGCCGAAGAAGCGTTCTATGTTAAGTGTGACAGTGAAACCAACCCTCGTTATCTAATCGATGCCGGTCAGGTTAACGTCCAAGTTGGTATCTCACCTGTCAAACCTGCCGAATTTGTTATTTTCAGTATTGGTCAATGGGATGGTGGAGCTCTCATCGAGGACTAGTCCCATTCACTATTCACCCCGCTTGAGGCGTCCCACCACGCAACAAGTATCAACCCAAAACTCATGGAGTAAAAAATGCCTACAGAAGAACTGTTTGGTGCTTATCACTTCCTCTTGGAAATCCAAGGGATCATCAATGACAATAAAATTATTGTCGGCGGATTTAAATCCGTTTCCGGAATGGACTCAGAGACCGAAATCGTTGAGTTCAAACAAGGTAATGACATGGTTGTTCGTAAGAAGCCAGGTCGTACCACTTATGCAAACATCGTTTTGGAGCGTGGTTACACTGCTACTGACGACTTGTGGCAATGGCGCAAGAACATTGAAGATGGAAAGATCGACCGTCGCGCTGGTTCTGTAATCATCTTGGATCAAGATGGAACCACCGAAGTTGCTCGTTACAACTTCTATGAAGCATGGCCTTGCAAGTGGAACGTGCCCGATATGGATTCTGATTCATCAGCTATGGCCATTGAAAAAATCGAATTGGCTGTCGAGAAAGTTGAGCGTGCATAATGGACATTCGTGAAGAGTTTGAGTTTACCCTACCTCTAGGGTACAAAGATAAGGACGGAATCATTCACAAAACTGGTGTAATGAGACGTTCTCGTGCGAAAGATGAAATCGTGTTGTTGCAAGACATGCGTGTTCAGCGAAACCGCGCGTATCTTATCATTGCATTACTCGGTAGAGTAGTGACTCAACTTGGAAGTCTTAAGGATGTAAATACTGGGGTCGTTGAGAACTTGTTCGCTTCTGACCTCCGTTTCCTTGAGGAAATGTACAATCGCATCAACGAAGATGAAGTCATGATTTCAGTGAAATGCCCTGAGTGTGGCCTAAGCTTCGAGAAGGAGTTTGGTCGCCTGGGGGAATTGTAAGCTACCCCTTGGAAAATATTTACAAGGAGGTAGCCTTCATTGCTTACCATTTTCACTGGACGAGAGATCACATTCTCAACATGTCTCATCAAGAGAGGCACTATTGGGTGAAAGAAATCTCGAAAATCAATGAACGAATCAATAGTTCTCGGTAACATTTGTTGACGTAGTCACAGAAAAGCCCTCTACCTAGGTAGAGGGTTTATTCTTTTAGTAAGGAAACTTGATTTGCGAAGGGCTCTATACATCGACCGTCCAGCCCTCTTAATATTTCGAATGGTTCGAACTTTGATATGGAATCTGATTCTCTTATAGATACGCAGTATCATTTATGCATCATAAATTTTGATGACAACTGCGGGTTGTCGTGAAATGAGATACACTTTACACGGTTGTAAGTAAAGTCCAACATGGAGTAAACAGTGCTTGGAAACATTATTGTACAGCATGGTCATCGCGCACCAAGAAATAGAGCCCACGTACGGTGTGATATAGCCGCTATAGTTGGATTTATTCTTCCGGACAAACATCCAGAAGGTCGCCAAACCGGAGATTTTTTAGAGGTGGTGGTCCGTGGAGAGAAAGAATTTGGCAGTTATACACATGTTGGTGTTTTTGATCCAGCAACAAAGCGGGCTGTTCGCAACTTCTTTCGTAATGGTGGCGATACAGTTCATGTTTTGGGCGTTTGTATTGATGAAGTAGAAGACCTGAAATCCAATTTGCGAATTGAGTCGGTGTGTGGGAGTTTATTTCATAGACTAGAGAGTGAAGATGACTTTTCAATTCTGTTAATTCCCGCCTTGGCATATTTTGGTCTGCAAATGTTGTCTGACGGAACGATCCTTTTCGAGGGTGAGCCTTTGATGTCACGGTTGTTACAGCATTGTGCCGTAATGAACAATCGCTTTTTGATATTGGACGCTCCTCAACATTTGCATGATGAGTTGCTCGTTCGATGGGTTGAACAAATTGGTCAGCGGTATGAGAATAACTCTGCTTTTGGTGCCATCTATTATCCATGGCTTTGTGCAGGTGAAGAGACCTTTCCACCGTCTTCGGTCATGGCAGGTGTGTATGCCGCTGTGGAAAAGCTACACCCACCAATTGGCATTCAATGGCCACCAGCCAATATTCCGGTTCGTGGGTGTACCCACTCTTCTATAGAACTGACCAATCAAGAAGCAAAGAGCCTTGCAAAAGCCCATGTAAATCCGATCGTGTTGGTTCCCAGTAAAGGATTGATGCCGATGGGGGCTCGTACACTCTCTAAGGATCCAATATTTCAACAAATTAACAGCCGTCGAATCGTCAATATGATCATCGAACAAATTCAAAGAGACACTCAGTGGGCAATGTTTGAGGTCAACAATCCTCACCTATGGACGATCGTTTCCAGAGATGTAGCAGCCCGTTTAGAAGAGTTTTGGAACCTAGGACTGCTTGAATTGAGTCAAGAAGGTGAAAAGTATTTTGTGATGTGCAATGACCAAAATAACCCGAGGCATTCATTGGATGCCGGATTTGTCAATGTAGAAGTACGTTTGCAACCGGTTGGGACGACAGAACAGATTTTGATTGATTTTACATTGGGCGGTGGATAATTTCGGTGAGAGCCAATTTTTATCGTTACAATGAACTTTGAAATTAGAAACGAAGCAAAATGGCTTTGTAATCACTAATGATAGTACACCAATCAATCAGAATAAAAGGAGTTGTCATGTCAAGTTGGAGAGGGCGAGGTAAAGGGCGTGCAGGGGGACAACCCCAGTTGACCTTTCAGAGCGGTCCTGGTAAAGGTTCCGGACGTCCAGGGGCTCAACCGCAGATACAACCTGCTATTGTTGACGGTAAGGAGATGACGAGTTGGGTTGGTCGTGGTGGTGGACGTTCACCAGCACAACCACAGATTCAGTCAGCCAGTGTTATTGCCGCGCAGCGTGGAATCCAACAGGCAGCCTCGAATATTATTTCAGGAGCGGTAGGAGCCGTTGGCGGAGCATTGGGTGGATTCATGGGACAACCTGCCATGGCGCGCTCGCTTGAAGATCCAATGGGTGGATATGTATTCGCACTGGAGATCAACAAGATGGAAGTCGCACACTTTACCGAATGTGCAGGATTGAAAAGCAACACTGAAGTCTACACAATTAAAGAAGGTGGTATGAACCATGCGGTGCACAAGCTGCCTGGTCAGTCTACGTGGGACAATATCGTTCTAAAGTATGGTGTGACAAGCGATATGAGCATGCTGGGCTTAAGAGAGTTCATCATCAACGATGAATACGCTGGTGGTTCGGGATCTGTAGACTTGGGCGATATCATGAATGCTGGGTCCACAAACACCTCAGCCGGTTCACTGATCAACTCTCTTTCAAACTCTATTCGTTCCGCTTTGGATGGTGGTTCTAGCCCTGGAAAAATGGAGAATAAACGTTTCTCTGGATCGATTGTACTGAAGAACAATAAGATGCAAGAGATGGTACGGTATACTTTTCAACAGGCTTGGGTGGTGTCTTGGGAAGGACCGAAACTCAATTCAGAAGGGTCAAATTTAGCGATTGAAACCATTGAGATTGCACACCATGGACTCAATGTATCTCGTTCCTATGCTACCAAGAATCCATTTGGATAATCGGGCGTATCGGATTCACGATAGTACTGCAATCAGAGAACAAAAGGACAAATTTCAATGCGAGAAGGTTCATCACTATTAGATCGGTTACAAAAGCGGTTTGAGTCCGTTGACAGTCGGGCTGACAGACGGTCGATGGGAATGCGAGAGAGAGATTCATTTCTATCTCAATTTTCTGAGAGAATGAAACAATTAGAGCGTTTGGTTCAAGTTCCTGACATGTCGGCATTCCGTAGGCTCCCTAAACGAGGGCATTCGTTTGATCCTTGGGGGAATGTGGGGGGATGGTCTGTTCTTCAGGACTTGATTTACCTCGACTGGGTGGAAGAGGAAGAGATGGAAGAAGAGGAGGAACAACCCAGGGTGTCCGCTTGGGGCACTGCCACATCTTCATCAGAGCGACGCCAAAGTTCAGCGTGGTTGAATACGCCGTATACACCAGCGCGAGTTGCCGGGAAACCGCTTCCTAAACCACGTATGCGGTCAAACTCTATACATGCCAAAGGATCCGGAAAACGTTCTGTGAAGCGTCAAAAGACACCAGTGGGTGGTTCATCTGTACGACAAAGAACGGCCAAAGCACCGACGCTTAGTCCTTTGAATCGAGCGATGGGTCGGGCAACCGTTGCTCAGCAACGACGTTCTTCTAGTGCCCGTGTTATGAATAGCCTGCCCCCGATGTTGGCCAAAACGACAGGTCAGCGTTGGATGAAATCGAATCAGGAGATGGCATCGTCTTCGAGTCACAAGTTGGACAGAAACACAGTTGTACCGTCGACCTTGCGTTCACCGATGTTCAAAGCGATCGCGCAGGACATGAAGTCAACCAATATGGATGCAGATCTTTCACAGAGTGCATTGGCTAGCCAGCGTTTAACCACACCAGCAACATCAAACTTGCTGAGTCGTGATCAAGGATCGAGCAGGGTTAGTTCTTCTACAACTAGAGGACTTCGAGCAGGTACAAACTCTGTTGTTAACTCTAAGGCAAGTGCTTCGTATACTACAGCCTCAAAATCTGCCATGGGCTCAGAGTTGCGTTCGGAAGTTCGTCGTCAAGTGGTAAAAGCCATTGAAATCAATGTCCCTAGACAAGTATCTAAAAGTGTAGATAAAGTTGTGAAAGCGACATCCCTTGACAATGGTTCGGCACAGCGTTCCACTGCAAGATTGACAACAGAAGTTGTAGAAATCATAGAGAATTTAGTGCTCAAAGAAGCACAATCTCAGATAGAAGACATTTTCGAGTCTGCATCAGTCAATTCCATGGCGCAGCTGACTGAATCCACGGGAACAACCTCAGGTGCTATCCGTAGGGTTCGAACCATTGTCAATGATGTTGTGAAACAGATAGTTCGGCAAGCTGAGAGATCGGGTGTTGTTGACAGAACAGTACAACAACGCGCAGGGGTGGATGGTGTCAAGTCACAAACTGATGATCGTCAAAATGATACTGATCAAGTTGTGACGAACGCTTTAACTGTTGACCAAAAGAACACCATTGTGAAGCGATTGCAGTCCAAAGGTGTGCGTCGTCAAAGAGCAGAGAGAATGCTTCAAGCCTTATCTGCTTCGAAACAAGATGTTCGATATTCTGTAGATGGTTTGGTGAATCAAGTTCTAGGTTCACTTCAATCTTCTGATGCAGAGGCGTTCTCTAAGAATGTACTCGAGCGTCAAGTGCGTCGTCAGCTTAAACCACTGATTACTCAGTCCACCTCCTCCATGATGCAATCCATATCCAAGTCAGTTCTTCCGACGGTTGTTGGGGAGCAGATGTCTGATCGTGTAATTGCTGATGTTGTCAATGAGATCGCATCTTTTGCAGAGCGAGAGACATTGGTTGAAAATAGTGAAGGTCAACGTCAGCTCATGAATTCATTAGAGAGAACAGTCTCGAAGTTGATGATTCAGACCCGCAAGCCTCAGATGTCTGAGGTGGATTGGGTAGACGTACAACCTTACAATCAAGATTTGATGACAGAAGGAGCCATCGATCAAGAGCAGGGGTCGACAAGTTCCCCTTGGTTTACGGGTGCGTCAACAGCGTCTCAAAAAGGCTCTTCACAATCCTCTTTAACATTAATACTAACACGAGAATTGGAATCTGAACCATTAATACAATTACCATCATAATCTATGTTATTACAATCTAGTAAACCTAATAAACTTTGACATTTATTGTCTGTATTATCAGTATTATTAGCAGCATCTGTATTATCTTGATTGACATTAAGAAATTTTTTGCATACTAAATAGAAAAAATAAAATAGTAATACTGAGACTACAAATATAATCATTTGGTTTTTAGTGGCTTTAATTTTCAATAAATAAATGGATATTATTGAAAATATACTTGCTAAAAGTAAAATCAAGAAGTACATATATATAAATGAAATATAAAAATTTTAATATTAGGATTTATTTATTTAAACTTTATCTGGTCAAATAAGGAATAGTAACTACCTAGTCCAAAAACTAAAAACAAAACTAATAAGATAAACCAGACAGCTATGAATCCTCTTATACTATTAAATTTATAATATTCAAAGTACTTGTAAAGAGAGTATATGCCTATTCCCACAAATAATATAAGGACAAGTAACATAGATGATTGAAGACCATCAAAATAATCCTGGTTGGTTTTGATTGACCTTAACTTCATATTACCTTTTATTACCATACCTTTAGCATCCTTCAATGGATATTTTTTCTTAAAAA
>CALDQI010000523.1:0-2009 GCA_937911635.1 uncultured Pseudomonadota bacterium
GGACTGTCCATCTGTATCGCGCCCCCAACATTGCACTTCATCGTTAGTATCAATGGCACAGGTATGAAACAATCCAGCAGACACAGCTGTAAACGTTCCGCTAGGTGGTGTGGATTCCCCGTCGTTGTTCTTTCCCCAACAGATAATGTTTTGATTGTTGTTGATGATGCAATTGTGCATGGCGCCGACCGATAAATCTATATTATCGATAGATCCGTCACAGTCAGCATCTACATTGAACGGTATATTGTATGGGTCGGTATCATCGCAATCATCTGTAGACAGCTGACCATCACAGTCCATATCGTTGACGGTGTTGGGATCGGTGTCATCGCAATCATTCTCAGTAAGGATACCGTCACAGTCTTGATCATCTGCAACAACAGTCGAGGTGAATTCATTGTCGTCACAATCATCTGACGTCAGGGTCCCATCACAGTCGGCATCCTCAGAGATCACAGTAGAATTCGGATTTGCATCATCACAATCTTCCGCGGTCAATGTACCATCACAGTCTCCGTCCTCAGCAATAATTGTGGATTCAGCGTCTTGATCATTGCAATCTTGGTCGGCTATCACACCGTCACAATCTTGGTCATTATCAATAGACAATAGAGACTCGTCTTCATCATCGCAATCAGAATTTGCACCTACCCCATCCTCATCAACATCGACACTCTCATTGGGGTCATCCGGAAAAGCATCTTCGTTATCCGGCACGCCATCATTGTCACTATCTGAGACAGGCTGATCATCAGCAGCGGTATCGACATCCTCATCTTTTTCTTCACAGGCGACTAGTAATAAACTTACTATCCAAAATAGATTTCTCATACTAAACCTCAATTTGATTCCGGATCTGTTTATAAAATATGTATTCTATTTTAGAAATTTACCCAATTTACCCAAGATACCAATCCTTGAATCAACAAACCCAACAATCAACAAACCAACACCCAAGTCATCCTAAAGTCTCCAACCATCCTCTCCGTTTCAAAGTTGAGAGTGGATCTGAAGGGGCAAGAATCTCCGAAGGATATCAAAGAGAGGTGTACTCTATCTACCCGAACTTTGATAAACAAGGACAGTCTTGTCTCTACAGACCGCAAATCAACTTTTAGTAAAGAGGTATACTCCAGTATCCGAGCGAGCAGTACCAACGTCAACCGAAGAAGACAGCACCGCAAATCAACTTTTAGTTATGGGTGACGCCCCAAACGAAACCCAATGCTGTAGTTGCGGGTCGAGTGGGCACTGTTGTTGCGCTCGGGCGCCTGCATGTAGAACGGATTGAAGTACCAGTAACCACCCCGTATGACACGGATAGAACCTGCAGATCCGCAATACGGGTCTGTACCGGTCTGTGGGAAACTGCACCCCCACCAGTCAGCAGTCCACTCCCAGAGATTTCCATGCATGTCGTAGAGTCCAAAGTCATTTGGAATCTTTTGGGCAACAACCTTGGCACCATCCGAACCATATGCATTATTGTTGTTACCACAGAACCAGGCATAGTCTCTAAGCAGTGGATTGGTCACACCATCTTGAATCGTCTCTGTTCCATTGCAGGCATCCGCAGAATAATTACCCCCCCCATCGGGTGTCCAAAAGTCATATTGCGTTCCACTACGGGCTGCGTATTCCCACTCCGCGTCGGTCGGTAAAACATAGCCATCGCACTGATATGGATTCATCGTTTCGGTACAGGTCACGCTGGTGCTGCCTGAACTTGAACAGCTGTAGCACTCTTGCAATGTTGTACTATTCACACTGTTGTGGCGTTGTGTAACCATGTTGGCAAAATCTGCTGCAATGTGCCAGTTCACGTAATATACCGGATGGTCATTTCCTACACCATATGGCATCGAATAGGTCGTAGGGTCGTAGGGCATCAAAGACGTGAGCATCCCCTGTGTGACTTCGGTGGTCATTAGATAAAAGTCGCTGGTAATGTCGTATCGACCCAATGGATCAGACCCACTCGGTATCAGCACCATGTCGATGCTTTG
>CALDQI010000524.1:0-2694 GCA_937911635.1 uncultured Pseudomonadota bacterium
CACCAGAACCATTAGAAGTGGAAGAACAACCACTCACCGCAGGTGCGGAAGCAGTTATTCAACATTTACAGACACAGCTGGGGGCTCAAAGCGATGTGAAGGCGGTTCAAGTCTGGTCTACGCCGGGTATTGATTGGGTCCAACCCTTATCGACGTTGTTTGGTGGAGAGCCCATTTCGGATGTCTCCCAACTTAGGAATGATTCCATTGTGGTTGTACCCGTCGTAAAAGGGATGAATGCTCCAAGATTTGGCGTCAAAAGAGTGATCTCGGTGCTGGAGGGGGAGTGGGTGCCAAAGGAGGTTCATTCGATTCTGCAGTTTTCGGAGGGGCTTATTGAACTGGACAAAAGCATTTCTCGATACACCAGCCCGAATGAGGTCAGTACCGAAACAAAGACCGTAGCCATCGCTCTAGAACTCAGCAATCACTATGAGATAGAGCATCATCCGGTTCCAGATTCATGGCGGTTACATCTTGACCCAGGGGTGTGGTCAAAGGTGAATATAGAGTGGCTGATGGTAGACGCATCTGATCGACGTGTCCGTAAAATAGAGTCCATCACTACTGCACACACCGCAAATCTGTTGTCACAAATGGATACCGATTGGTCCAAGGATGAGATGGTTCAGTTGGTCAAACATTCTGATCCGTGGGTGCGTGCTCAAGCAGCGCTGATGTCACACAATTCACAGTATCTAGTACATCTCGCCAATGACGATTCAAGTGTTGTCCGTGTAGCGGCTCTTCATCAGATGAACCAGAATATTCTGACCGAAGATGGCTGTTTTGTATCAGACAAACGGAGTGCACAATCCGGTGATCCATCTTGTCAAAGTGAATATTGTAAACCCTTTATTCGCGCATCTCGTCATTCGGATGCGTATGTCCGATGGAAAGCCGCTTTTGGACTGCAGTTTTGTACTTCGGATACCGGTGAGTTGATTCGATTGTTGAAGGACCCAGATATCGATGTGCAGCGAGAGGCTGTCCACTCTCTTAGACGGCACACCTTGAACTCGAAGCAGACTGAAGCGGTGTTGCAGCTGACGCGGAGTAGCAATTCCTTTGTTCGCCGCTGGGCTTGGGAAACTGTAGTGACCCAACCCATTGAGATCGCGTCCCACCTTAGAGAATGTATAGAGTCGGAGACCTCTGCCTTAGCACGGCAAGTCTGTTCTAAGGCGTTGAGAGAGAAGGGGCTTCGGAGCCAATTTGTAGAGTATCGTCCACCTTCTAGAGATATACAGAAGGACCCTTATTCTGCGCTAAACAACCCGGACCCGACGTATAGAAAGGATGCAGCAAAATTCTTTGCCGGTCGACCGGACATGATTTCTTACTTAGAGATGCTCTTAAACGATTCTGATGGTGAAGTCAGAAAGACAGCCGCAGAGGCACTGGGATATTCACGATCTGAACTGGTTTGGACCGCCTTGAGAGACTCAGATCCCGATGTTCTGATCGCTGCTCTAGAGTCGATTCGAATTGGTCAGATTTCAGGGCCATTGGAGTCTCTGGTTCCGTTGTTGTCTCATTCAGATACGGAAGTGGTTCTGCGGACTGTGGAGGCATTGGTTTCCATTGAAGTGAAGTGGTCTATTGAAATCACAGAAGCAGTAAAAGAACTGCGTACCCATTCCGACGAGAGGATCCGTGGTGCTATTGCCAGTCGACGCTCGGAGTGGTTTGACGATTCTGACCCCAGTATCTACGTTCGTTGGACGATGATGAATTCTATCTCTAGATACAAAACGGGTGTGGATAGTTGGTTGATGGATACACCTGAGTATGGAGCGTGGATGCTGGGAATCATTCAAGACCAAGATGACCTTGTGCACAAGATATTTTCCTGGACCAATCCAGCAGATCGTCCTCAAAGTCATCGAGCGTTGCGGCCCCCTAGATTTGATCCATATGGTCATCCAAATAGAGGATGAACCCCTACATCATTTGTCGATTTTCCACCGCTTGACGTAAAGTCGTTGAATTCGCATACTCGATCTCAGTACCAGCTGCAATACCGTGGGCAATACGGGTCACTTGTACATCCAACGGCTTGATAATATGGGCCAGGTACATCGAGGTTGCATCACCTTCAGTATCCGGATCAACAGCGAGTAAGATTTCGTTGATCTCATCATTTTTCAATCGAAGGAGCAGTTCGGTAATGCGAAGGTTTTCTGGTCCGATGCCTTCTAATGGGGACAGAGAACCACCCAGCACGTGATAGGTACCGGAAAATGCGCCAGTCGATTCAATCTTTTCGATATCCTGAGGTCTTTCAACAACACAGATAATGTTCTGGGCTCGTTTACTATTCGAACAGATGGGGCAGGTATCTTCGTGTGTGATTGTATAACAGACGGAGCATCGTTTGATCTTTGTGGGAAGCTCACAAAGTGCCGCACCGATCTCTGTTGCAACGTTCGGGTCTTGTTGCATTAGCCAAAAGACCATTTTAGAAGCTGTCCGCTTACCGATACTGGGGAATCTAGATAATTGTGCGATGGCATGTTGAACGGGATCCATGTTGACTCCATTAAGGGTTTACATGGATATTATAACATATTTGAACATTTGGAAAACTTAAGTGGACTAAATATGACCGTAATATTTCAGGAGGCCCATATAATTCTGTTCTTTCCCTTCTCTTTTGCCATTTTAATCAGCGCTAAGACCTTTTTCCATACT
>CALDQI010000525.1:0-1615 GCA_937911635.1 uncultured Pseudomonadota bacterium
TGAAAAGAATCTGTCTGTCTTGGTCATCGCCGAAAGCACTGGGAGATCTACACACTTACGGATTTCCTATCACATGGTGGCAGCGTTGCTGTTCTTCACCTGCTTGGTCAGTGGCGGGTTGTTTTATATTGTCCGAGAAATGATCAACAACAGTGCAACAGCAGATTTGATGGATGAGAACTTGTTGCTCCGCTCGCAAGTGCAAGACCTGGATATTGATTTGATTGAGTTGCAACGTCAAGTCGAACTTCTTCAGATGTACGCTGCACAAGCAGAGATGTCCAATTCCGGTCCGTGGGAGTTGGATCTTCATTATCCAGATGGCATCAAGAAGACAGAACAGATCTTACACAAGATGGTCATGTTGAGACAAGAAGTGCAGATGCTGTACCCAATGATTCTACAACATGCGGAAGCGGTCTCCTCACAGAAGTTGCAGTTCTCCAGGATACCAAAAGAATGGCCGTGTGAGGGCGTTATCACGTCCAACTTTCGATATCGGATCAATCCAGTGACTGGTAAACGTGCTTTTCATGCTGGGATAGACATCGGTGCACCGATGTACACGAAGATATATGCTCCTATCGATGGGACAGTTGTATTTTCGGGCTGGCGTGGTGGTTATGGCAATACGGTGATTCTAGACCATGGGCAAGGTGTAACGAGTCGTTACGCTCACGCCTCTAAACTGGTTGTGAAAGTTGGTCAACAGGTTAAGAGAGGAGACAAGATCGCCTTGATGGGATCGACTGGTCAGTCCACAGGCTCACACCTTCATTACGAAATTCGTGTGGATGGTGTGGCGATTGATCCCTTGAAATATCTCGCACGGTGACTACAAACAAACAATCATTTCAGCGGCGTTGAGCGTGTGGATTTGGTCCGACGCTGCCCTTAGATACCCATATTCAAACTGTTGAGCGTTTCATGAATTTAGATACCTTCAAGAATACATATTACCGCGTTTTCGGAACCCGTTCGGATAAAGAGTTGAAACGGATCAGTCCTTTGGTCAATCGAGTTAACGCCTTAGAGAGCGACATGCAGGGGGTCTCAGATGAGGCACTCAAGGCGTATACGGCCACTTTTAAAGAGCAGTTAGAGAATGGAAAGAGTGTAGAAGATATTCTCCCCGAAGCCTTCGCCGTTGTCCGAGAAGCTGGAAAACGAACGATGAACATGCGTCACTATGACGTTCAGTTGATGGGTGGGATTGTACTCAACCAAAACATGGTTGCTGAAATGCGGACCGGTGAAGGAAAGACACTTGTTGCGACCTTACCAGTCTATCTCAATGCCCTTTCTGGAAAGGGTGTACACGTTGTGACGGTCAATGATTATCTAGCCAAACGTGATGCCGACTGGATGAGTAAAATCTACAACTTTTTAGGGATGGAAGTAGGGTGTGTGTTGACCACTGAGCGCAATGCCTCTTTGAAACAGCAGGCATACAGTGCTGACATTACCTATGGCACCAACAACGAGTTTGGCTTCGATTATTTGCGTGACAATATGAAATTCAACGCGAAAGACTTTGTACAACGTGGTCACAACTTTGCGATCATCGATGAAGTGGACTCGATTCTGATCGATGAAGTGCGAACACCATTGATCA
>CALDQI010000526.1:0-5081 GCA_937911635.1 uncultured Pseudomonadota bacterium
TATGGCGAAAAGTTGGCCCAATCACTTCTGGAATTACGGAGTAAGTTGGCACCCCACGCCTCCGCGACCAGCGTCCCTTCTACGCCGTTGAAGGACGGTCCCACCAAGAAGGCACCCCGCATCCCCCACTCCATTCGGTTCAAATAGGTGGACCCAGAAGGCGACATCGCTCCCCATGTGCTCTTCGATCGGAGTCCTCTGGACAACGGCATTGCGTCTGGAGCATGTCTAAACCCAACTGATGCACCTGTCTGTGGTCGTATTGACCATGTATAACTTGGCATGATCAGATTCTCGTCGGTACTACTGACCGGTACACCATTCAACCGATCGGCTACAATAGAAATATCTGCAGATTCGGTCTGATAAAACCACGATTTCCCAGCGTGGAGAATATCCAAATGCATCTCCAAACCAACCTCATAGGCGAGTCTAGGGTCGTCACGGAACCACTTTGTGACCAGAGAAGATGTCCCCACAGAAATACCGTCGGTGTAAGCCACATACTTGGCATTGGGATCACAGGGATTCATCGTACTTAGAGAGCCACTATTGACATCACTGTTGCAAGTGTAGAAACTCTTTCGATATGGAAACAACCCAACATCCGCGACAAATGTCGCATCTGTTGTCACTGGTCGAGCAAAAGACGGCGTGACAGCCTTCGCAATGTAACTGGACTTGGGTGTGTACGCTGGGGCAACCTGCTTCATCTTCTCGACAGAAGGATCCTTCGAAAAATAGACAGTCCAACTCGCACCTTGAATGTGCTTTAACCCCTGTAGTTTATGTGCTCTCGCATACGGAGTGTGTGCCATTGCATCGTGCAATAACGCCATCTTTTCAGGTTGGTCCAAATCATGCAAAAATAGCAACATCCCTTTGTCTCGACTGGCTTCTACAAACGGGGCTCTCGCCAAACGACGGAAATACTGAACCGTCTCGGACACTTGGATATCTGCTGGTTTCCGCTGCGCTATCAGGCGCAACTGAGTTAAAGTGGATCCCTGCTGCACTTCTGTAGATGCATCCGTAGTTTGCAGTCTGGAAGCGTCATACTCAGAAATCACTTGCTCACCTTGAACCAAATCAGCCGCATCTTCTACTGTGCCAACAGCGGATTGGGTTCGAGATACTACTGTGTTGGCATCCGTCAGTACTTGACCGCGGGTCATCTCTTTCTTGTCCACTTTTGCCGCTCGTTTTCTCGCTTGCCGTTCCGACGTCGAAGGGTAGTTGTCATTCAACCTCTTATCCGCCATGCGTGCAGGCTCTGTTGGATAAAACTCGTCCACCAAAAAACCGGCTCTGACAATCGTGGCGACCAAATCAGGATTTGCGATGACCATATTGTCACAGATCGCACCGGTCTTTAAAGAAAGGCGCGTTTGCCCTTCATACGGTTCCATACTCCAAAGTAAATGCCAACCAGACCAAACCGTCCAGCGAACCCTGTATAGTGCTTCACCATCTGGTAATCCGACAAGACGCTGAACACTCGGTTCATTGACGACAGGATTGTCAAACATAATGAAGGGAAGATCAAAACGAGCATTCCAAAGAAGCGCGTCATTCGTCAACTCGGGATGAAGAAGGGTATCTTTGCCAGAAAATATCTGATCTACATAAATCGCACCCACAGTCGTTTCTGTCAAGGCTTGTCGTCTATTCCCTTGAGTACACACCGCCGTGGGGTCCACAGCACCAAGGCCTTGATCAATCTTCTGTGAAGCAAAGAAATGATCGGATAAAACCCCTTCCCACTTATCTGATGCCAGCCCCTCTAGATCTTGAGGAGAGATGCGAACCCCTAGAGTGGTATCTAAGTTGGACATCATCATGAAGTTGAAATGATCCATCAACAACCAGGTCTCTTCTTGAGCCACGATATCTTCTGGAACAACCTTTTCCATCAATGATTGCAACGTGAGTTGATACATCGATGACAAAAGGACATTCCCATCTCGGCCCGTGATGAGGTTCTTCTCAATCCATGAATTCAACCCTTCTACGCTGGTGTCCTCAATCCAAGAATTGAGTGGATAGACCAAAGACTCTCCGAACCGACTTTGGGCTTGAAGGCTCAACTCGCGAAAAAATAGGTTGGTGCTGGCTGTCTTGCCCAAATATACGGTACTCAACCGCTCAATCCACTTCAGTTTAACCAAATCTGGTATCTTTTGATAGTTGAGAGAAAATCCACCCGACAAGGCATAGGCATCGGAACTAATCCGTTTTGTCTGTGCCTCAGCTGAGTCAGTCTGGCCGAGGGCTGAAGCATTGATATTGCCTGATATCCCAGTAATTGTCCCCAGCTCTCCGGGAGGTGATCGCATGGTGTTCAGCGTTGCTAAAATGCGCATGTGGTTCGCAGTATAGTCCTGCATCGCAAACTGCATGACCTGTGCTCCCACCAATCGGTAGAACTTATTGAACTGCTTGTCTGACTCTATCCGAGCATCAGCAAGAGACTCTACATCCAGCACGACCTGCGGAATCGCCCCCTTAGTCGGATCAAATCGAGTGCGAAAGTCTTTCAAAGGGATGAAGTCTGGATTGTCCCCTTGATAAATGGTTTGATAGGGATAAATCTGTTCAAAGAATGGTCCCGAAGCTTGTGGGTCCGCATCCATCAACTCATAATCGTGCAACTTCCCATTCACGGCCAGACGAGAGGCAAAACGCCCACTCATAACAATACCGGGTGTCGGTTCAGCTGTGGATTTATTGGGGGTCCTCCACTTAATTCGTTGATAGTAAGCCTCTGCACTCTGCAATGAAGACCAGGGCAACTGCCCCTCTGAATTTAACAGCTCGTCGTGCGGAACAACAGGAACAATGGGTTGCATCCATTCAGCAGGAGATAAATACGCCGTACTATTGGGACGACCGATTGCCTTAGGCCGGCTTGGATAGACTGTTTCCCATTGGTCAGTCGTATCTGGGGTCACTTTGAAGCCATCAGCCTTCATCGCTGTCGACATCACATCACCAGACTCTTTCCATCGATATACGATGTCTTCCCATGTCTGGGCATACAGTTCTGCAAGTAAACGCATCGTTTTGCGATCGCTGCGCTTCCACTTCTTTTGTTCTTCCTCACTGGCGTTGACCCACATTTGGGTTTGCTCAGGATAGACAATGGGCAGTAGATTTGGATCCACATCATTCTCGAGTGCCCACCAGACGGGTTCCGGCTGGTAAAACTCCACCTTTTCAATGCACCGACCATAACGAGCATCGATGCGGTCACAATCGCCTGTTCCTGCATCATCGACAAACGCTGCCACTTGGAAAGGCGGTACCCACCCCAATTCCTCAAAGGTCAGAACAGGGGTTTCCTCAGACTCCTCTTGGGCCTGAACATCCAGTGACAACAATGTGAGTACTACAAACGTCATAACACCACCAACACTACCAAATTAGAACCCATTTGACTTGAAAACTCGTGTAGTTTTTCACCAATTCTCATTAGATCTTTCGGAAACTCTCCAGATCAAAGTACTCTTCCACACGCTCTTGCACATCTCGGAGTAAAGCATTGGCTTCAGGACTGCTAGAAGCCAACTCCACCAAAATGGTCAGCAGCTGTTCTTCTGTCCATTCTTTTATAACCGATTGACGCACTGTACGAGGTCTTGGTGTTGAAGACTCTTGCACCTTTTCTTGAACGGCCATTTCCTTACGGACTTGCTTGACGGCTTCTTCCATCATTTCCGCAGGTGCTTGCCAGGTGTACGATCCGCTTGAAGCATCCATTTCTGAAGATTTTTTTGAGGCTGCACTCTCCGTTCGCGCAAACCCAAGTTCCTTCAATCGTTTCTTCGCCTTCTCCCCAGTCAACAAATTCCCTGTGGGGTCCACCATGAATACATCGGCCTCTGAATCCACAGAATCTGCAGATTGGAGATTGGCTTTTGCTACTGGATCCACTGAGTCTACCGCCTTGCCTTTTGGTTGCAGAAACACTCCAACATCCGATTGTCCCATCAATGACAACGGAGCCACTGTGGAGGAGCGTCCTCTGGCTTTCGACCGTCTAGCTACAGAAGTAGACGAGGTTGTATTGCCCTTCTTCGATGGGGTTCCAGGAACACTCTCCGACTTGGAAACCGCTGAAGTCTGTTCTGAAATCTGTATCGATTCTTCGGCTTGCAGCATGGTCATGGGAGCCGAAGTGGGAGGCACCGATTGTACCTTAGCGAGGTCTCCTTCTGAAGGACTTTGAATGGAAGTTGATCCTGCAACAGAATTCCGTTGCGGTGACGTTCGTGTTCTACCGTACCGTGCATGTGGGGATGGCGTATGAATACCAGGTCTCCACTGAGGTGTTCGAACACCCAAGCGCTTGGGCTTTTGAACCGTACGAGCCTTGGCTGGATTCTTAGATACGGTAAACTCTTGAGTTGAGTCTCCTCTCGCCTTCTTCGGTGAGGAGACGTCGATATCTAGTATAGTATCCAGAAATACGGGCTGCGACTCGGATGAAAAGACCATCCGTTGCAAAGCCTTACGCATCTCACCGGTAACTTGCTGCAATCCTCCTCTAGCCGGTGACGGAACGGCTGACGAGGACACTCCCTCTGTCATTTGAGAGGCTTTCAAAAATGATTGACGCTGTGCAGATCGAAAGAAGGAGACCTGTCGCTCAATAATTCGATTGATTTGAGTGTTGGACAATCGACGCTTCGAAGACTTCGGAGCACCAAACTCAGTAGACGGTTGTGCCGT
Organism: uncultured Pseudomonadota bacterium; assembly: GCA_937911635.1. GTDB lineage: Bacteria > Myxococcota_A > UBA796 > UBA796 > UBA796 > CAJWHX01. The sequence goes on from CALDQI010000526.1 coordinate 4,732, forward strand.
ATTTGGTGATGAAGATTCAGTCGGCTGATTCCTCTGGGTTCGAGTCGGTGCAAACTCTTCCGACGAGTCTCCACTGGGAATTACAAACTGCTGAGAACCAGACGGAAGTCGCGGAGTAGAAACACCTGGGGACAATGAACCTGTTGAACCCAGTGTCCGCTGCAGTCGCCAGCCCATCCGAACTTCTGCTGTGGGGGCAAGACCCAATCTTCTAGCCCACTTGGTTGGTAGAGAAATCTTCGACCGCAGTAAAGCCTGTTGGGTTGTCGGTAATCGTCGCACCAAATTTTGGACCGTTTGCCGAACCTCTTGTTCAATGACGGCCTCTACTGCCGCCTCAATCTTTTGTG
>CALDQI010000527.1:0-4564 GCA_937911635.1 uncultured Pseudomonadota bacterium
AATTTTTTCTGCAAGACAATTGATTAACCATGGTCATGTAAAAGTTAATGGAAAAAAAGTTAATATTTCAAGTTATTCAGTTAAAGAAGAAGACAGTATTGAAATTATAGACAAATCAAAACAATTGTTTCACGATACCACGCTGCGGAAAGTCGTACTCGCAAGAGAGTCCTATTTTGAATCTTCGGATCCTTGGAAACAATTCCTTGAACTGACAACCTCTCAACCAAACAATTACCATTTTCTTTTTTCACCAAAGCAAAACACCATCTTTCTCGGTGCTTCTCCAGAACAGTTATTCAGTCAATCCGGCTCACTACTCAAAACAGAAGCCTTAGCCGGAACTCGGTCAGTTTCAAAAGATGTGTTCAAAAATGCCTCTCTTGTCGAAGAGTTAAGTCAAAGCAATAAAGATCAGACTGAACATCATATCGTTGTCCACTACATTCATACACAGCTAAAGGATTTGTGCTTAGAGCAACGTAATCTCGCACAAGAGATTCTTCAACTCCCTCACGTTCAGCATCTTAGAACACCGATTGAATGCATTGTTCATCCTGATACGACAACAGAGCAATTATTGGATAGGTTGCATCCAACACCGGCAGTGTGCGGTATTCCAAAGCGCATCTCAAATCAACTAATCTCTGAACTGGAGCCTTTTCATCGAGGATGGTACGCAGGCACAATGGGAATCGAACACAATGACAATACAGATTTCACTGTGATGATTCGATCTGCTTTATGGATAGATGACGCAGGGTATGCGTGGAGCGGCGCTGGAATTGTAGAAGAATCGGATGCGGATTTAGAGTGGCTTGAAGTTGAAAACAAAGCAAAACAGTTTCTTCAGCAGGAGACCGTCTAATGTCACAGCTTGCACAAGTTGCAGTCGATCAGCTTGTAGAATGGGGGATTGTTGATTTTTGTATTTGTCCAGGGTCTCGCTCCACTCCACTAACACTAGCAGTAGCTAGACATCCTAAGGCCAATTCACACATCTTTCATGATGAACGGTCCGCAACATTTTGCGCTTTGGGTTTTGGAAAATCTGGGAAACTCGCGGTACTCATCACAACTTCTGGAACGGCTGTCGCCAATGCTATGCCTGCGGTCGTCGAAGCCAATATGGCCAGCATCCCACTCTTACTCATGACTGCAGATAGACCTCCAGAACTTCGATGTACCAATGCCAATCAAACGATCGATCAAGTGAAGTTATTTGGAGATCAGGTTCGTTTCTTCTTTGATATTCCCTGTGAGTCCAATCGCTACTCCGTTTCAGCCATTCAAAACACCTTGAGTTTATCTGTTTCGAAATGTTTTGGTATAGATCCAGGTCCCGTTCATCTCAACTGGATGTTTAGAGAGCCATTTGATCTGACATCAGATTGTGGTTCAATCTCCTATTTCAACAAACCACAACACGGTTTAATCAGTCTTACAGCCAATCAAAAAACTGATCTCACGCAGATTTTAGAACGTTCAACGGCTGGCTTAATTGTCGTTGGAGAGCTAACCAATCCACTTGAACGTGAGGCACTAAAAGAGATATTGAAAGAATCTTCTTGGCCAATGATCATCGATGCATCAAGTGGACTTTCGCTATTTCAGACACCCAATAAGATCTTGGCATTTGAAGATCTGTTGCGATCTCCTCCGAAAGAGTTCAATCCTGACGTCATCGTTCAATTTGGCAATGGACTATGTACAAAAAGATATGAGCGCTGGCTCAAAACGCTTACTTGTACAGTATTGGTTCTGAATGGTCGACCAATCTCAAGCAATCCAGGATCGATATCCATCCATCGCTATCAGGTGCACACTCAAACATTAGGCTGGATAACAACGCTCCTTAGACAGTCTGAGCTGATCACATGGGTCCTCGAACACAATCACCGTGTTCATAAGGCAATCCAACAAAACGACACTTGGAGTGAAGTGACCGTACTGCAAAAAAGCGTCTCTTCGATTCCACCGGGTGGACTGCTGTTCATCGGAAACTCGATGCCGATACGAGATCTCAATAATTACGTAGAAGACAAAGATGTTAACGTCTACAGCAACCGTGGTGCGAGTGGTATTGATGGATTGCCGTCCACCACTCTTGGCATCCACCTGAGTACAAAACAGCCAACCCTCTTGGTATTGGGAGATCTCTCCCTCATGCATGATTTCGGGGTCCTGTTTACACTCAAAAGTATGACTGTTCATCAAGCCTTTGTAATCGTTGTGATCAACAACTTTGGTGGCGGTATATTTAATATGCTTCCAGTATCTGAACAAACGGATGTCTTTGATACCCACTTTGCTACAGTACACACTCATACATTGGCACCAGTCACTCAGGCCATGGGTATCGACACCTATTCTGTCGATAGTGTTGAGGCTTTAAATGGGGCATTGAAAGAATGCTGGTTAGAGTCTGGTGTGCACATTATTGAGGCCATTGTAGATAAAGATGTATCTAAGAACCTTCGCAGTACCATTCGTGAGCAGATGTGTACTCTAAATCAAGGAATATTCGAATGAAACATTGGATCATGGCTTCCAGACTACGGACACTTCCTGCGGCGATCGCACCGGTTCTGCTAGGGTGGAGCATCTGTGAAAACAAGCATACCCTCGCTACGATTGCTGCTCTTTTGGGAGCTATATTGATTCAAATTGCCACCAATTTTGCCAATGATTACTTTGATTTTGTCAATGGTGCCGACACAGAAGATCGCATTGGCCCAACCAGAGCGACGCAAGCAGGATTGATTCAACCCCATCAAATGAAGTGGGCATTTATCCTGACATTTGGACTCACACTTCCAATCATTGGATATTTGACAATTCGTGGAGGATTGCCGATTGTCTGGATTGGAACGGCTTCAATTGCCTCTGGTATTTTGTATACAGGAGGTCCAAAACCACTTGGCTATATGGGACTTGGAGACATTTTTGTTTTCGTATTCTTTGGTCCTGTTGCTGTTGCGGGTACAGACTATGTTCAAAGTCTGTCATGGTCTTGGAATGGAATCCTACTTGGGGCAGCATGCGGGCTACTATCGACAGCGATTTTGGTCGTCAACAACTTAAGAGATCGAGAAACAGATGCGGTCGTTGGGAAAAATACACTTGCCGTTCGATTTGGGGAAACGTTTGCTCGAGTGGAGTACACCCTATGCTTCCTTTGTACAGGTGCGATCATCATCTATTTTGGGTTGGAAAGACCATGGTCCCTCGTAGCATTGCTCACATTGCTTCCCAGCATTCCTTTGCAACGATCCATGTGGACAGAAACTGGACGGGCACTCGATCCCAATTTGGGGAAAACAGCCAAAATATTGGTGCTATTTAGCATTGTATTTTCCATTACCTGGTCGATTCCTGTTTAATCATGCACGCTCACACCAAATGTCGAAAATGGTCTGTCTGGTCGTATCAGCTTCCACTTCATAAACCGTTGGCTGTACTCGGTGGAGCAGGTAAAACACGAAAAGGATGGATCGTTGGTCGTTTTAATAAATTATCATCAGAATGGGATTACGGAGAAGTTTCACCAATAGAATCGTTCCATAAAATAAGTTTTATAGATGTTTATAAAGATATATTAAACACTGTTCGGTATAATTCAAAACCCACGACAGGACTCGTAAAAACAGTCTTTGATGTCTGGAGTACTCCCTCTATCGACGGCATGGTTTCCATCAACAGTTTACTGGATTCCAATTCCAACACTCCAACCATTGACCGACGAACCATCAAGGTAAAATTGGGTCGACAATCTCTCGAAAAGGACATCGAATGGTTTACGCGTCTGCAACGTGATCAGCCACAGGTGATGTGGAGGATCGATTGCAATCGTCAGTGGACTCTCGATCAGCTACGATCCTTTTGGCGAATGTGTGATCCAACCACCATTGAATACATCGAAGATCCCCTTTGTGATCCCACTCTGCTTGAATGTGTGCCGGATATTCCAGTTGCTCTGGATGAATCGTTGATGGAATTCCAATCTTTGCTGGGCTGCCACAACGTTGTGGCAGCCATCATCAAACCCACATTGCATTTGAACTGGCAGCAAATTCTTACTCGATATCCCACTGTCAAAGGTGTGATCTCCTCTACATTTGAGGGTTCTCTGGGTATTTGGGGGTTGGGACAATTGGCACTGAATCACATACACAATGGAACACACGGTCTGGGTACCCTTGATTGGTTTGCCGAAGAGATCGTGGCTCCTCCTTTGCATCGAACAATTCAAACTCTGTATGTTCCATCCAAAGCACCCTCACCGCTCTTTTCAAAACTGGTTTGGGAGGATGGAGAATGATTTGTCCGCTCTATCGATTGTCGCAATCCAACCCTGAGGCTCCCTATTTGATCCTCAATGATCGTACGATCTCCTTTGCTGAATTGCATCGCCAGGTGCTCGCCTGTGAGATCGAACTCCTCTCTTACCCAACAACCAGACCACTTGCGATTGACTCGGCAAATTCTTACGCTCTGATGTCTTGGCTGATGGCAGCTGCTCGAACTGGTCATTGGATCGCGATCCCCTCCAGTAAAGATCCTC
>CALDQI010000528.1:0-3866 GCA_937911635.1 uncultured Pseudomonadota bacterium
ACTGTGTAATCGGGATTCATCACCATTTCAACCGCACCAAATTCGATCACTCGATCCGTTAAATGCGCATGGAATCCTGTTGTTTCCGTATCAAATGCAACCAGTCTACAGTCTGTCCAAGGTTTCATATTTTTTTCCTGTTATCCGCGAACTTTCTTCACCAAATAAGCGAGTCCTGTCACCACACCCCACCCCATAAAGAATCCTGGGGCAAAGGCAAACGCCACATCCCATTCAGAGGCTGTTGGAGTAATCCCATCTGCTAAGAATACAGCATAAAAGGCGAGTCCACTCAAATCTCCTGCTACTTGATCACACTTCTTCCAGACTTCAAAATAGATCCCCATCATCGAAGCAAAGACAGCAAACCCCCAGACCCAAATAGGTTTCGGTGGTGCCTGAGTCACTTCCACAAGTAATGAAGTAGCGCCCGTACCAGAATAGTTTTCTACAAACAAGTCGACCATTCCTTCCCCGACAAGCACAAACCGATCTTGCACATGCTGACCAGTGCTGTTGGTTGATTTTTTGCCAGATTCAGAAATGCTCTCGCCTTGAATCCCGTTCAATTTTTGACGGCTCTGGTTTGGCTTGGTCATTTCACCGCTGATCTTTTGCTTCCATTTGTCGCCCGCAACACGAAATGTATAGGATGTGCGATAGGCGTCTTCTTCAGTACCATCTTCAGGATTGAGATCGGCTGTCACCAGTAGAGCATATCCTTTCGGTACTTCTAACTGAGCATGATCTTTTTCCTTTTCAACGGTGGCAGATTGTAAGACTTCCCCTTTATTCAAGACCATCCACCCTGTTACCAACGGTGCAGTCATAGAGAGCAACAACATCACCCAAAAGAGGACCGGAACATTTGGTGCACCACGCATTCTACCAATGGTTTGAACCACCACACCAATCACAAATAAGCCCAATATACCTGCTGCCAATGGATTCATCTCTCTACCCTTTTCTATACTGTACAGCCCTAATTATTGTACTGTCTGCAAATTGCCAACCTTCTTTAACAATCAATGTGTACAAAGAGAGACAATAAGCCCGTGCAAATGCTCTTCTGCATCGGCTTTCGAAGAATTAAATTGGCGATTGGTCGCGACCATACGCTGTAAAACAGTCCCGATCTGCATGGGGTGCTTACGCAGTAGAGCGATCGCCTTTTCTCGTGTTGCTCTGTGCCTCCAAGACTTACCCAGTGGAGTTTGCTGAGAGATGTGCTGCTGTAAAATACTTAAGTCTCTGACCTTCGCCATGACGAGTGCAAAAATTTTATGAGGGGGATTTTGCTCTTTGAGCATCCGATGCAAACATTGCAGTGCTTGATTGACATCTCTGGCGACCAGAGCATTGGTTAAGGACCAGATGTCTATCTCTGAAGAAATCTCACACACCTTACTCACGTCTGCTTCCGTAATGCTTTTGCCATCCTCTACAAAAGAAGCCAACTTGAGAAGTTCATTTTCTAAGATGGAGGGTGAACCAGTATCCCGTACCAGCTGCAAAACGGCTGTCGACTCAATGGATACACCCAGTTCTTTGGCTCGTTGTTTAACAAATCCAACAGAGTCAAAGTCTTTTAAAGCAAACGTTTCTTTGTAGCCTTTCTTTGAAAAGATCCGTTTCCACTTTTTAAATGCTTTATTGCCACCGTCTTTGGGATATGCCTCTCCGGTAATGAGCAGGTGTGATCCCGACACAGGATTCTCCAAAAACGGGAGCAATGGTTCGAAAAATGCGCCACTCGAACGCTCGACGCCACGTACGAGCAACACTTTGTCCGAAGCAAACATCGATGTCAAAAAAAGTTCCGATGCAATCTCAACAGGATCATCCTCTAGGGCGTCATACACGATGAAGCTCGTCTCATCTGTTCCATTTGGTAGCCATGTCTGAACCCATATATCCACCGACTTCTTGACCAACAATGGTTCGCCTAGAAGAACCACTGTCTGTATATTCGGATCAATTTTACTCATGCTACCTTCCTATTATGAATACCATTCCATAACGGACTCATATTGGCTAGGGATTCGGACAGGCGACCGTCAAGCAATTCGAACATTGCAAACAGGGCAAAGCCTAGAGTCCCCTTGAAAACTCGCTTGCTTAGCGGCTAAGCATCCTTTGTGGACCACCTTTTCACACGGACCACCAGACATGCATGTGGTTTGAAACGCCGGCTCCACCTCGCGCTGACAAATCGCACACAACGGAAGCGGGCTGGACTGATCAGAATCTCGCTGCTGCTCAACACTTCTTCTGTTTAGAGGTTCGACAGGTCCCCACCAGGCCATCCAAGAAAATATCAGCCCTGCAAGACCCAGTGCGATCCCAGGCGCTAAAATTTTGATAAACTCAGACAACTCCACCCCGGAAAGAACCGTAGGAGCAAACAGTGGTGGCAACAAAGCGATCAAGTATATCACAAACCCTGTAGAACCAACTCGCATGTTGAAGGCCCAGCCACCCCATGCATGACGTGCTACAGCCACACACAAACTGGACAATCCAAGACTGGGCAACACTGCAGTCCACACGCTCTGCTCTACACTGAGCGCCATGCCCCAGAAGAATGAAAAGACCAAGACTGCCAGCAGTGTTAGCATCAGCTGAACCAGTCCCTGACCTAAGTATGGTTTCACCTCTGGATATGCAGGATTTTGTTCTAGAACTCCCAACTGAGCGTCGGGCTGGGGTAGCAAATAGATCAATTCTCCATCCACCAAGCCAACAGACTCTAAGGTCTCAGAATGATCGAGCATGCGACCACGTGCATGAAGGTAATAGTGTCTCCGAAACCGATTCGCCCAGTGCGACTGCATTCCAGCATCTCGAACAACACGCTGGGACAGGTCCGATACCGGAATATACCGTGGTACGGTCACGTCCAACTGACGGGGTTCAATATCGATAACCTGAATGCGTAAACGAACCTCTGATAAGTTCATATTCTTATCCTACACTACCTTCACATTATTGCTGAGGACCGATGGTGTCTTCAAGTGCACTGGCAACATCCTCTAAGAGTGCATTGATGCGTTGAATGGAACCAAACCAATCGCGCCACACATCGTTGCTTTGTCTGGCGTCTGGGAGATTCATGCTAATGCGTAGAATCTCTCCCTTCACGCTGTCCAGAGCTTCAATCTGATTTCGCATAGAACCATAAAAGTTGTTTGCAAACGTCGTTAACAGACCAGCAATCCTATACAATACACGGTCTGTAGTACCTTCTTCTAGAAGATTGAACTCTGAAGATATCAACGCCGAATTGAACGATAACGTGTCCATTTCTATTTCTCGAACTTCCGTCGTTCTGTATAAAAGGTTCAAGATCTTTCGATTGAGTTCAATAAAAGACAACAGACGAGGTTTTAAATAACTTTCTGCTGCCCGCTCGGTTCTCCCTGCACGAGGGACAGGATCCGATAATGGAGACATCCTCCCCATTCGATTTTGAATGCGACGCAACTGAATTCCATCTTCAAAATTCTCGCCTTCCAAAAGTAATTTTACAGTATCTGTCAACTTTTTAGGTCCAACTAAATAAAAGCTTAAATCAAGATCATCTAATTCATCTAAAAATTCCTCTATGCCAGAAAGAGCCCCAGCATTTGAAGCTGATTCTTTATCAAATTTGACATAAAAATGATTCTTTGGAACTTCAAGTTGAACTTTATTTTCAATATTAAGAATTTTTGCATTAATTGGGGAAAAAAAAGTAAAAGTTATAATTAAATTAATAATAATTTTTTTCATTTATATGTTTATAAAGTTATCAATTATTTTTAATCCAATTTTATCACTTTTTTCAGGGTGAAATTGAGTTCCAAAAATATTTTCTTTTTCAACAG
>CALDQI010000529.1:0-1309 GCA_937911635.1 uncultured Pseudomonadota bacterium
AAGGGGTCGATATACTGGTTCAGAGTTTCCAACTGCTCACCACTCCCAATGTTCATCTAGTGGTCGCTGGAAGTGACATGGGAGGACTATTCAGCGCAAAGCAGTTGGCAAAAGGACATCCCCACATTCACTTTGTCGATACGATTAGTGGCTCCGAACGTTTACAAGCCTTATCGGTGGCCGATCTGGTTGTCTATCCTTCGAAAGACGAAATCTTTGGGTTGGTCCCTTTTGAGGCTCTCCTGAGCGGAACTACAGTTGTGGTGTCCGATGATTGCGGATGTGGGGAAATCATCAAAGAAGCCGAAGCCGGTTCCGTCATCCCGTACGGAGATGTTATCAGACTGACTGAAGAAATTGATTCTCTATTGTCCACTCCAGACCGTTGTCGTGCTATGGTAACAAGAGGTCAGCAATACATCAAAGAGCACCTTTCATTTGATGTAGTTGCCAAACAACATTCTGATTTGTATCACCACCTTCGAGCTTCATGAGTTCCACTACACCAACTGCCTCATCGACGTCAACCCAAAGGGATTCCAAACCGTTTCCACTTCGGCGACTGCTGGTCGTGGCTATTATCGCTGCGATGTGGATCATATACGGAGATATCCTTCAGGCACCATTTGTTTATGACGATAAAATAGAGGTCGTGGGCAATCGAACGATTCGTTTTTGGTCAGAGTGGAAGGACATTGTACTCTACAATCCTGCTCGTGCTCTGTTACAAATCACCTATGCCTACAACTTTGAGACCAGTCAGTTTGATCCATTTGATTATCACATCACCAATCTGCTGATTCATTCTCTGACAATCGTCACTGGATTTTTTGCCAGCGAACAGCTCGCAAAATTATGGAAACTCCCCTCTCCGGTTGCCTTTGCCTTTATTCTGACAGCATGGTGGTCACTCCATCCCATGGGAATCGAGTCGGTAACCTACATTACGGGTCGATCAGAATCCTTCTGTGCGCTTTTTGCATTCGGTGCTGTAGGGCTCAAAGCGCTCCATTTGCAACACCAGAAACGAATCGTCCTTTTTGGTGCTTGGCTAGCTGCATTGCTGGCTGTGATGGTCAAAGAAGTTGGGGTCATGGTACCATTGATTTTCTTCAGTATGGAATGGATATACAACCGGAACGTATCCAAAGTCACCATCGCCTTACTCTGCGTTGGAGGACTCGGTTTCTTTGGATTGCGAACTTGGCTTGTGTACAGAGGCTTGGAAGACCCTACTTTGACAATGATAATGGCCGATTGGATCCCTCGAGAAGTGGAGCGTTCATTGCACGTTCAACTCTTAACTCAA
>CALDQI010000530.1:0-8449 GCA_937911635.1 uncultured Pseudomonadota bacterium
ATATTTTATTTGTAACTTACTCTTCTCTAGTTTCTGATAAATCTTACTCACAGATTCAGGAATGGATAGGAGATGATTTTGATGGAGTAATGTGTCGAGTGATCACACGTACTACAACTACGTACAGTGCTCTAAATGCAATTCAGATAAACAGCAACACTGTCTTGTATATACAAAGTGGCTTGCCAATGATTCTATCACAAGACACACTTCGATCACATCGTCAACATAGACCCGTGTTCTTAAAACCAAACGCGGCACACCCAATCCCATCGGACACAGAAACCATACAGTTCAATGATGGTATTTTGACCATTACGTATTGAGTTAAGCCTTCTGATCAAGTCTCATTACGGTATACAATCCAACATTTCAGGTGTACGCATTCCCCAATCACAAGTCTCATCACACAATCGAATATCATCTTCTGTACAGGCTTCTCCATCGAGTGCTGGAAAGTTGACTTCTCCATCGCGGAAATACTCTGGTACTACGGTAGCCGTACAATCACAACCTTCTAAATGGTCTACTGCTCCACCTCGAGTCCCCAAATATCGTACGGTAAAATTCACCATGTACGCATCGGTGTCAAATACTCGGAAAGTCTGTGCGTTGTAAATACCATGCTGACCGGCCGGTCGAAGCAGTGGAACGCGAAAAGAGTCATAGCTTCCGTCATCACGCTCACGATTGATGCGAAGTGCTTTACCAGGCTCTGAGTTGGGCACATCATAAAAGACTTCTTGACCCTCAACATCTTCCGGACATTCATGCTCTCCAATCAAAGCTGACCAATCGGATGGCCCACAACTAAACTCTGCCACACCATCTGAAATGTCGTCCACATCATACAGAACATTTGGATTGATCGGATTGTCTCCGTATCGCTGCATCATCGCGTCGCCTTCTATCACGTAGGTATCAACTAGATGCTGATCTACAGATACACCATATCGTTCATCGGGCATAAAGATCTCTCTCCAACCATATTCAGCCGGATACTGCTCTTCATCTCGCAGCCAAGAGCCGAAGTGACCACTGACACGACCCATGGCAATACCAGTGTTGACAGGAACATTGACATCTCCCGCTGTAGGCATCATCAATACATGCGTGCCTCTGGCGTATGGGTCATAGTCAAAATTCAAGGGTTCCATGAAGCTATGCGAGCCCCATACTCCGGGGTCAGCCATCGACAAAGCCGACTGAGCAAACGCCATGAACTGAGCAAAATCGGGGGTGTTTCGTTCGTATCCGAGACCCTCCTGAAGCACGACAAGCGTCGATCCTTGAGCATACCGAGTTCCTTGAAAAACAACTTCCTGCTGAAACGTATCGATGCTACCCAGAGATTGGTCCTCTCTATACACTTCGATCAGGATTCCATCGGCGAGTTCTAGATTGTCTGAAACCATTCCCGGTTCTGTACTTTGCTCACCTAGACCAAGGAGCGATCTACGCGTGATTGGATCCAATGCATCGGCGGGCATACCAAGACGAAACCACCCTCGCTCATTGATGACAGTTTCCTTCGATTCTCCAGAATTCAGGTTGGTCGCAACAATTCGATCGCCCGGTTGGACACCTTCCAATGTGGCAAATTCTCGAGTGGCATCTCGTGCATTGTCATTGGCAATAAAGGCAAATCGTAAATCTCCCCCCTTCAGTCCATCTGGGGCATCCGTTTTGAGACAATCACGATCGGTGGCTTCCCCCATTGGAATTGGGTTTTGGTGAGAGTCATGAGGAATACACCCCACAATCAATTGACCGAGCATCGGCATCACAACCGCATCTGGAACACCAGCTTGTCTAGCGCGGACACTGATATCTACCAAGCCTGCGCCTCCAGCATTGGGGGATACCGCATCGATACTGGGCTCAGATCCGGCCAGCACACCGGATATGATACCACCCAGTGAAATGCCCCACATACCAATGGTATTCTCTGGACCACCGATGTCTATTTGACCATCCAGATCTACGTCTCCCAAGATGTGTCCATGAAAGTCGGTGCGTTCACCATCCATCGACCGCAACATTCGAACGAATTGCATGTATTCGATGACAGATTGACGAACCATATCTCTTGTATGAAAAACATCGGATGTCCACATATCGGCACCAGGATCTGCAAGACCGTCATTGTTGAGGTCTCTATCGCGCCCATTGGTCAGTAAACCGTCCAGTTCTGCAACACCATTTCGATCAAACTCAATTCCAGCAACTCGAATGGCGGCTCCAGCCACAGGGTCTTCACGCCAACGTGTCAATCCATGTCCATAAGAGTCCAAACTACACATTGCATAGCCCATCGCATTGTGTCGACCCATGTGCAAGGAAATCTCATTTCTTGAACCACCATACCCATGTGCATACATCACCACTGGAAACGGCTTACAAAATGGAGTCCCTTCTGGATTTCCTTCCGAACAAGAGGTGTCTAATTCTTGAGGCAATGAACACCAAAAGGACACTTCTGTTTCACCGTACTCTATCTCACCGGTTGTGGGTGACAGTTCCCAAATCTCGTCATTGTCTGCTGGATAGCGTTCTGTTGCAATTCCGTCCTTGTCGTTGAGTAAGTTCGGAGCCGTAAAAGTACCCCCAAAGGTTTGATCAACACTCGCCAAATCGGCTTCCAATGCACACATATTGGCCGGCCATTCACTCATCCCATTCGGTCCCCACAGCCAAGCAAAAGAGGACCCAACACAAGCACCAGGCAGCGCATAGTCATCTGCGATAGAATCATCGACTTCAACACCTGTAACAGCACCCATCTCAGCGCGGGTATATGGATGAAAGCCCGATACAGGAAACTCTGTACCCAGTTGAGAAAATGCGCCGGCGCCATAGAGTCCCTTTCGAACTTCTTCGATATCTTGAGTCATCGATCCAGTCGTAAATGTCCATGCAAACGCGACGTCTTCGGTACTGAGTCCGTACCGAGACAACAACGGTTCAACACCGCTCACATCACTGGTTTGCGACTGTGGGTTGACATAGGGAAATGGAGACTGAATGGACTGACCACCTTCACCTTCTACACGTTTTGTCAATACAACAGCATACGTACATTGCTGCTCAAGCGGCCACAAAGGCTTCAAATACAGTCGATCGGCTTGTCTATCGTAGAAATTGACCAAGTTGTCGGCAACACATTGATTGTATTCGATTCCGTCCACTCCGATACAGGCTTCGGGGTCCACGAAATTTGGGACATCCAATCGACCGTCTCTATCGAGGTCCTCCCCTTCATCTAGGACTCCATTTCCGTTGACGTCTTCGAGTCGTTCTTCGAACAAAATATTGTGGGCGTCAAACCGACTGTCAAACTGAAAGAACAGATTTCCTTTATCATCAAAATACTCACCATTTGGTGCCTCGGGATCGGCTCGTCGCTCTCCAAATTTGTATAAAGTGATTGGGTTCCGTCCACTGTGAAAGTCCAAATAGACCTCTTCGCCATAGCGATTGCACTCTTCGTCCACATTGAGCAAGAATATCGCATCATTGCGAAAATCGGTGTCCGAATGACGCTCTTTCAAATCCCCAATGTTCAACGGAGCATCAAAAGACACCATGATCGGTGAAAAGGTACCAAAACCGTCTAGTTGATTGAAGGTTCTACGGGTTCGGCGTTCATACTCAGTCGCTGCATCTTCACTAATATTGAGACGTCTGCCGGTTGCCGTCGTAGGATCAAGACGCGTCGCCTGATCGTTTGGAAGAGGAATCTCCGGGAGGGGTTCGGCCGTCAAATCGTATTGAACTGTTGGACCACCTGTTTTCTCTGATACAAGCCAACCTTCTGGCTGTGTACCACCACATGCAAATAACCATACGAGCATCATTGTTGTCCCCCAGTTTTAACCTGTATGTAGCCGAGTACCTTCGTGGTTGGCTCCAAAATATCCAGAGCGGATCCAGGCATAAAGTACCCAGCATCCACTCCCATGTATACCAATTCTTTCAGAGCATATTGAAGGCGAACATCAGCCTCTGCTCCCAAATATATAGAATCGGACGCTTCACCGTTTAATCCAGTAGAATACCCTCCGTGCAACGCCGTCTGATACGGATCGGCATATGGAACAGCAGAAAATGCCTCCATCCAAGCCGCACGTACGAGCCAATTCTTATGCGTCAAAGAAGAGCACAATTGAAGATACACTGAATTGTTGACCCCACCTTGAGGGACTGCATATTGCAAGCCTGGTGCTGGTTGAGCCGATAAACTCTCATCTGCCAATCGTTCAACCGAACGAGCTTGCAGACTCGGTAGCACTTCATCATAGAGAATCAGTCCAACATTGTAGTCTGAATGCAAAGAGAAAGTACGCGCTGTAGCGTCGCCATTGTTACCATCTCCCGAAGCCCAACCTGTTTCCAACAATGTTTCAACTTTGCCACTAGACGTTGGTCTTTGATGCTGCAAACGACCCACTCCACCAAAGTATTGGATGCTCGCTTCACCGCCTTGAGTGGCTTCATTCACAAGTCGTGTAGTTCGCCCCCACACACCAACCATCTCAGAAGCCAGCTGCAGACTGTCCGACAATTGAACGGTGGCGAATGTATCTACAGGAATCGCCCAACTGGATGTTGGACCAAAGGGTGTAGCGTAAGATTCACGATCCTGCTGATAGCGAAAACCAGACAATGCGCCCACACGAAGTCCGTCCTGAATATACTGCAAACCGGTAATCGCTTGATAAGCACGGTCACCCGCTGACCACAGTGCATTTTCATCTCGAACGATCGCATCTGTAGCCACAAACCAATGGAGTGTATCAAACGCTCTTGAAACGGCGAGACGTGTATAAATATTACCCTGTTGATTAACCCCAAATCGAGTGGCTTGTGTCCCAGAGTTGCTCAAAATCCCCAATCCCCAATCAAAGGACTGTATACCAAGTTGAACACCCCAGTCTCCAAACTGAGTGGCCACATAAGCATCTCTAGGCAGAATCCATGTCCCTGCCATATTTTGCTTTGGATTTCTAAAAATAGTGGGAGAGACATCCAGTCCAAGTTCGCTTTCAGTTCCCTCTACCTGTGAATTGAGCAGTTCAAGATTCAAGGCATATCGAAATGTCTTATAGTTGCCGTTGTACCCCAATAAACTTCGTGTATACAACCATTGTACTGTATCATTCTCGGTGTTCAAATCATCCAGTACAAAGCTTCCTTGCTGTTGACCAACGACCTGAGAATCGACGAAAACGTCCGCATTGCTGGTACTTAAACCAATCATTATCCATGAGATCATACTTCCTCTCTTGAACCAAAAAATTTCTTTACCCTTTATTTATAACACATGATATTTTACAAGCAGATATTTTTTCACTCTAAAATCACTCCATACTTCTACATCAACGAAAATATGAACTCAATAGATTTGTGACACTTGCTTTACAATGATACTATGACTCATTCCCCCTTGTGATGGAGAATCCTGATGATGCCTTTGCTCAGTCTACTATTCGGATGTACCGTACAACAACCAAATGATACGAACAGTACAGCTGTACAAACATTTCAACCAACCATGCCCATATCGAAATGTGGACTTCCAGAATATGAATTCCTAACAACCGAGAATATGGGTGCCATCCTATCTTCTTCTAAACGCGATGACCTCAGTTTGACAAAAGAGGCTCTTACTGCTCTACTTGCAAACTACAATCTACCACTTCCAGCCCCAGAAAATGGAATTGAAACCTACTACATCGAATACCAAACACAAGATAAAGGAGCGCTGACCAATGGTACGGGTATGATCGTCTTTCCAGAAGGTAGACAAGATGCTCCAGTCATTATGTGGCTTCATCCAACGATGGGATTCAATGACACCTGTGCCCCAACGGCAACTGGAGTTATTGGCGCTGCATACCCCGCTATTTTTGCATCTTTGGGATTCATTGTGGTAGCACCAGACTACATTGGAATGCGAGGGTGGACAGGTGAGTCGGATGATTTACATGCCTACATCTCAGCAGAAGCAACAGCCCTATTCTCTATTGATTCTCTTCGTGCTCTTCCCAACCTCATTCAAAATTATGGAAAGAACATCTCATGGAATGAGCAAGAAGTGGTTGTATGGGGGGCCTCTGAAGGTGGCTTTGCAGCTCTCGCTACAGATCGCTATTTTCCGCACTACGCACCAGAGTATGCCACTCTTGCAACGATTGCAGCCACACCCGTCACCGATGTATTTGGACTGACACAGCATGGACTTTCCCAGTTTAGTCCCGCGTCTCTTGGTCTGATTGGAGTGGAAACGACACTCAATCAGTGGTACGAAGCCAACGCAGATCTGGAAACGATGCTCTTGCCAGAAATGGCCAATGTAGAGCAGGCGCTCCTGACGAGCTGTGACGATTTTGGATTGGTAAGCTCTGTATCGTCACTGGATGAGATTTTTCAGCCTTCTTTTATCGAAGGGATGCTCGCCGATGATGGGTCCATGGCCCCTTGGGATTGTTTTGCAAAGGACAATTCAATTGCAGACAAAATCCCTCACATTCGTACAGCACCAACATTTATCGTCACAGCGGAAATGGATGACCTAGCGTGGCCTGAGCCTGTACACAATGATATCTCTATCCTGTGTGAACAAGGATACACCATTGAGCATCGTCAATGTGCTGGGGCCGAACATGTCGACGGAATATTGGACTCGTTGGGAGAACAATGGACATGGTTGCAATCTAGATTGCACAATGAAGCGCTTGGAGACACATGTACTGTCACAGAACCGATTATATGCGAGAGATAGTAAAGTTCGTGAACCATCTGTCGAAAACTACACTGTGACGTCACCATTTCGATGGGATTTAGATATACTCTATTTTAGAATTAATTCTAAACTAGCGCAATCAACTGGAGAGCAATCATGTTGAACTTACCCCTTCTTGCGTTTTTAGCCTGCTCTAGCAGTCCAGAAACGCCCAGTACAGGTGTGTCAAAAGCAGAGACCAAGACGGAATCACCTGCCAACCCAGCCGTCCATCCAAAAGCCGAACAGCTCCAAAAGCAAGCCTCTACAATTTTGGGGGTCTTACCAGATACAATGCCGGGGTCAGAAAATGATACGCTCGAAAAGATTGCTCTGGGGAAGAAGTTGTACTTCGACAAGGCTCTCTCCATTAATGACTCTCAGTCTTGCAACTCTTGCCATGACTTGAACAATGGAAATATGGGCGTCGATCACGAGCCTACTTCTCCTGGAGCGAAAGGCGAACGCGGTGGTCGAAACTCACCGACATCTGTGAATGCCGGGTTCCACATTGCTCAGTTTTGGGATGGACGCGCGGGAGATCTCAAGGCACAAGCCAAAGGGCCCATCTTAAACCCCGGTGAAATGGCGATGCCTGATGAGGAGACGGTCATGGCTAAATTGAGTGGTATCGTCGGATACCCAGCCATGTTTCGTTCTGCATTCCCCGAGCAAAATAAAGTCATGACCTATGATAATCTTGCTGAAGCTATCGCTGCATTTGAACGTACACTCATCTCGAGAGACCGCTTTGACACCTTCCAAAATGGAGACCTAGCAGCACTGAATGAACAAGAACTCCGCGGTTTGGAATTTTTTGTGAATACGGGATGTGTCGGCTGTCACAATGGAGCCACCATTGGTGGTTCTTCTTATCAAAAGGTTGGAGTGGTCATACCATACATGACCGAAGACTCAGAAGATATTGGACGAGCGGCCATCACAGGAAACGAGGCAGAGAAGTTTTTCTTTAAGGTTCCTTCTTTGCGAAATGTTGCCAAAACAGCTCCTTATTTCCACGATGGTGAGGTACCGACTCTAGAAGAAGCCGTCTCAATTATGGCAGAGATTCAATTGGGAAAAGAGCTAAATAGCGATGAAGTTGACGATATCGTTGCGTTCTTGAACACGATGAATGGTGAAATCACCTTCTAGTTCCTCCGTAGACCATAGTGCCCTGTTGAAAATTTTCGTTTCAATGTGTTAGAGTAGGTTTTATGGAACCTACTCTGTCTAAAACGGAACAGCCTGTCACTGAATCATCTTCCATTGACCTACCGACATCTATATGTGTCAAACACGCTCTGCGCTTACTCTCCATTTCCCTCGTGGTCGCACTCTTCTCTGGTGTGTTCTTTTCCTTCTTCCAAGTTTACTCACCCGATTTTGAAGAGGACATACCCAACCCCTTCATTATTGAACCTGCGTTGTTAATCATGGGAATGACAGGGATTATTTTATACGTATTGGCTCTATACAATCAACGAACATTGAGTACTCTATGTGCACATGGATTTGCCATTTGTCAGGGCATTGTGTTGGGAGGACTCAGCTGCTATACATGGAGCATATTTCCAAATATTATGTTTCAAAGTATTGCACTGACAACCTTGGGACTTGGCATCACTTGGACTGGTTATCAAAATGGATGGATGAGACCAAACC